>NZ_FXYI02000210.1:0-5650 GCF_900184915.1 Clostridium sp. HV4-5-A1G
ACCTTTTACTATTTAAAAATAATTCAATTTTATTTATATACTTGAAGCGCCTTCTCTGTAGAATGTAATAAATTAGACAATTCAAAGACTTCTCCCTCTTCAGTCAGTTTATTTAACTGCATCTGATATCTGGTAGCTTCAGTTAATTTACCCATAGATGACAGTGTCAATATGTTATTCATTATATCCGAGACCAGACTGGATTTTACCTCAAACAGCTTTTGTGCATCTTTTATTTCATCCTTGATTTCAAGCATTTGTTCATCAAGTTGAAATGCAGCATCTGCCGCACTTTTCAATTTTAATTTAATGGCATCTGGTATATCATGTTTATATTTATAATTTAGAGAATGTTCCGCAGTAGCCCAAAAATTCATTGCCAGTGTTCTTATTTGAAATTCAGCTAATATCTCAACCTCCCCATCCGACATATTCACGGGATACTTGATCACCATATGATAGCTTCTATAACCACTTTCTTTTACATTGGTTATATAGTCCTTTTCATACATTATCTCCATATCTTTTCTATTTCTAACTATATTAACTACTTTACTTATATCATCTACAAACTGGCACATTATTCTGATTCCTGCTATATCCTCCATTTCATATCCTATTCTATCCAAGGGTATATTAAACTTATTTGCCTTTTCCAGTATACTTGATATTTCCTTTACTCTTCCTGTAACAAACTCTATAGGTGAATATTCATTTTTTCTCCTATACTCTTTTCTTATGCTCCTAAATTTTACCTTCAATTCCTCAACAGCTTGATTATATGGTAGTAGAAATGTCTTCCACTCTCTTATTGCCACATAAATCACCCCTAACAGATATTATAAAATTAATTCATCTAGTACAATAATACTATTATATCAAAAATATGGAAAGTTTAAGAACTATTATTTTAACTAAATTTTTGATATAATGGTTAAAGAGGGTTAATTTATATTATAAAATTTATATGATCAATAGTAAAGGTGATAGAATATGTCTAGAGAAATATCCTTAAATCCAGAAAGTTTAAAATCAAAAGACAAGCAAAAATCCATGTTGTACGATAGAAAAATAACCTGTCCTGTCTGTGAAAATTCCTTTAATGCCAGGGCCATTAAAAAATCTTCATACAGGATAACAAAAAGGGATTCAGATTTTTTTATAAGGTATTCTATAATAAATCCCTATTTTTATGACGTATGGGTATGTGATAACTGTGGTTACGCTGCTATAAAAAACGATTTTCTTCATTTAAATGAACATGATGCAGATACAATAAGGAATAAGATTTCCCCTAAATGGCACCGCAAAAATTACCCAGAGGTATATGATATTGAATTAGCTATTCAAAGGTACAAGCTATCTCTTTTAAATTATTATGTCATAGATGCCAAAGCCAGTAAAAAGGCAATTAACTTTCTAAAAATTGCCTGGATGTATAGGCTTAAAAATGATAATGAAAATGAGATAAGATCCTTAAATCAGGCATTAGACAATTTTAGCACCGCATATTACAATGAAAGCCTACCAATATGCGGCATGGACAGGTACACCACCATCTATCTCATAGGTGAACTTATGAGACGTACAGGAAAAGAAGAAGAATCATTGAGATGGTTCAGCCAAGTAGTAACTTCTACTGCAGCATCTTCAAGAATTAAAAATATGGCCAGAGATCAAAAGGATCTTGTAAAAGATTTTCTTAAGAATAAATCACTGCCTTCCGAAGGACAGCCTAAAAAAATTCTCAAAGAGAATAAAGCTCACGGCCTATTCGTTAAATTTCACAAATAGCAGATGATCTGGCAAATAAATTTTTCCCTTATAGGATAAACTTATCTGCCAATTATTATTTTAGGATCAAAATCTATATAATCTGCAGAAGTCAATATATATTCTATTCCATTTAAATCTCCTGTCACAGCTTTTAAAGAGGTTTCTCCATGGAGATGTCCATATATAACTTTTTCTACTTTATATTCCTCAAATATATCTTTAAATCCTGAACTCATAAATTTTTCACCTATGGGAGGATAATGAATGGCAGCTATGAATTTACTGTATCCCGCTTCTACTGCACAGCTCAATGAATTCCTCATTCTCATAAGTTCTCTTTTATATATTTTTTCATCGTGCTGGGAGAAATTTTCACTACCTGGACAATTCCATCCTCTAGTTCCGCACAATGCATAATCCTTATATGGAAAAAAATTATTTTGTATAAAACTCATATCATCATATAAACTGTTCAATTTTGTGATGCCGTTCCACCAATAATCATGATTTCCCTTTATCAATATTTTTTTCCCCGGAAGATGATGAATCCACTGCAAATCCAAAAATCCATCTCCCATATTCATAGACCAGGATATATCCCCTGCTATAATCACCGTATCCTCACAAGTTATTTTATTCATCCAATTTGATTTTATTTTTCTATCATGTCCAATCCAATTGTCCCCAAAAATATCCATAGGCTTATCCCCAGTCATATCTAAATGCAAATCTGATATTGCAAATAAAGCCAAATCATCACCTTCTACTTATATTTTCATCTATATCTATTACATATGCTATAACCTTAGCCACCGCATCATATAATGCAACAGGTATATAGTCCCCTACATCTACATTGATCAAAAGATCCGCCAATTCCTTGTTATAGACTATAGGAACTCTATTTTCTTTTGCTTTCTCCAATATATTATCTGCTATCTGTCCTATACCTGCAGCAGTGACCATAGGCGACTCATAGCTCTGTTCATATTTTAAAGCTGCTGCCTTTTTTCTTTCACTCATTCTTTTATCCTTACCTTCCTTCCCCCTTTTTACTCCGTTAAATATGGTTCATACTCTAGCATTGAGTATGCTTATATCCTTGTCCTCAAAAAATTCCCCGCAGGTGGATATGTTCATTTCTTCTACCTTCTCATGAAATCTGACATCTACATTATACCCCACATCCGATAAGCTCTCCAGTATTTTCTCGTGCTCTCTGCTAAGTAGATCCAGCCATTTTTCATTACATTTAATATCTATATCCATATTGTGACCATTCACAGTCAAATAGGTATCTACTACTCCCATATTTTCAGTGCTTATAGAAGCAGCTATTTTGACATTTGTGGAATCTATTTTTTTCCCTTTTTTCCTTTCATCTTTAATCATAAGCCTACACTGATAATTGTTCTGATTCAAATTTATGGGAAGATCCATATAATAATAGGAATTTGAAATAGTATTGAATATTTTAAAATCATTTATATTATTATTCAGTATATGATTTATATTTTCGGAAATATCATTTTTGCCGCTATTTTTTTGTTCTAATATTTCTCTCACAATATCTTTCATATCATTGATCTTTGCATCTATTTGATCTTTTATCTGTACAGCAATTTGTCCTATATTATTTTCACTTGCAGCTCTGCCTCTATGTGAAACATAAGGCATGATCCTATCTTTTACAAAAGAACTCAGAACATTATTAGGATGAACTTTACCTGAATCCCCCATACCACTTGTCTCTCCGGTTGTTTCAATAGTTTTACTCTTTATATTTATTTCATTTTTGGAAGTTTCCTGGCTTTTCAAATTCTGTACACCTAAATTTTCTTCAGCATCTGCTGCAGTTTTCAAAGCATTTGTCTTTAAACCTATGCTGCTTTTTTCACCCTCCAGTTTTGTTTTTAAACCTGTCCTGTCTTCTTCACCCTGGAGTATGGCAAATTGGTTTTTACTTTTATCAATAATGCCCACATTGTTTTCTTTTAAACTATCTTCAGCATTTTTAGCCTTATCCTGTAATTGGATATTTTCAGATTGATCTTGCTGGACAATTTGTTTTGGTAAAAGCTGTCCAAGATTCTTAACTTCATTATATATAGTTCCCTTGTTTTTGAATATACTGTTAAAACTCTTTATATTATTTTCATCTAATTCTATATTGTTCTCCAAAAAAATAAACAGATCATCTCCGTTTATACTCTTTAGCTGGTTAAAAAATTTTTTCAAAGTAGTATTTGTAAATTTGCCTTCTTCACTGTCGGGTGATAGATTTTTACTGATTAAATATTTCTGAATAAAGATATCCTGTTCCTCCGGATTCTGTTTTATCTTGTTCATAAATTCCAGTACACTTTTTATGTTGGAAATATTATCTTTTGTAAGCGGGATTTCATGTTTAACCATTTTATATATAAGATCATAATCTTCATTACTGAGATTAAAATCATTTTCTTTGATAAACAAACTTATGGGATCATTGCCACTGTTATTATGCTCTCCTTCTGAATTCACAATTTTTAATTTTAATTTTCCATTTTCAAACCCTTCTACTTCCAGTCTTATCAATTGATTTTCTAATATATTCTGATAACTTTCCAGTTCACCTGAAAATTGCCATCCATCTAAAAGCTTTAAAAGTATTTCTCCTGTTGATTTATTTAATTGCATAACTCTAGCAGAAAATTTCTCTCCTATTTGAAAAGAAAGCTTTGCAGATATTTTTTTATTATTTACATTATAGGTGCTGCTTATATTCCAAATCCCTGACAAATTCATCACCCTTTTTAATTTACTAAAAATTTTTGTTCTATATATAATTTATCGTATGAAATCCCTGTTTCATAATAAAAAAATCCGGGAATATCCCAGATTTTCTTATTATGACTCCTCAGTTAAGTTAATTTTTATTTTCTGCTAACTTCCCATCTCTTGCCTGTTCCTGCTTTAATATTGGAGATACACTCTTATAGAGAACAAGCGTAAGGGCTGTAAGTGCTATTCCCTTTAACAGATTGAATGGCACAATGGCAAATAATACCAGTGTATTTAAATCCGTTACGCTCCCATTTATCTTTCCTGCCACCGCTACCATTGCGCTTATAGGAAAATTAAGTACTTTTTCATAAAGAGGAAGTAGTATAAAATAATTTAGCAGTGCAGCTGCTGCCGACATGGCAATAGTTCCAGCTCCAAGGCTGATTACCGCTGACTTTTTGGTTTTCTTTTTACTGTATATATACCCTGCCGTAAAAACTAAAACTGATCCTACTGCAAAATTGGCAACTTCACCTATAAAGGCAGTCTTTCCGTTAAATATCCCATGAAGTATATTCTTCAAAAATTCTATGGCAATTCCAGCTCCTGGTCCCAGCGCAAAAGTTCCCATCAAAGCCGGTAAATCACTTATATCAATTTTCAAAAACGATGGGAATATTGGAAGGGCAAATTCTATAAACATAAGCAAAAAGCCAACTACTCCCAGTAATGATATTTTTACTAACCTATTTAATTTGTTATTTTTCATCAGTTGACACCCTCCTAAAACATCAAATATAATCTTCCAGGTGAGCAAACATAATAAAAAAACCTGATAAATAAATACCAGGGCTAATAAACATTACATTCTCACTTCTTCCATCCAGACTTTACTGTCGGCCTCGGAATTTCACCGAATCGTACCCTTTGGGGCTCGCGGGCTGTACCGCCGGTGGGGAATTACACCCCGCCCTGAAGATTACTTTTTAATTTTCAAATTCATTATAATACTTTTATACCCATACTTCAATATATGTCTCTTATACACATCAGACGCTGACGACGAAGCTAGAAGTGTAGATATCGGTGGTCGCCCTATCATTAAAAA
>NZ_FXYI02000211.1:0-5568 GCF_900184915.1 Clostridium sp. HV4-5-A1G
TTTTTTTTTTTAATGATACGTCGACCACAGATATCTACACTTCTATCTTCTTCGTCAGCGTCAGATTTTTATAAGAGACAGATATATACTTTATTAAAATGCCAATCCAAGTAACATAAGCATGTACAAATCAATTTTTAACTTTATGTACTCTGTGAAATTTCATCTTTCCCATGCCAATACTGCTTGGTCAACATCCTTAAAACAGACTTTATTATACCACATATGGATTGTACATACTAGTAACATTGTACAATTTAACATAAATTTTCACAAAAATTTATTATTTACATGGTATTCCTCATAATTTATTTTGATTATATCATAATAAATCCATAATTTCTACAGTATACCTCCTATGATAAATAATTTCTCATCTGGCAATGACCAACCCATACTTCAATTATACAACAACATTTCTAATTTTTCCATAGTCCAATCCCTAGTAAGTTAAGGTTTTACAAGAAATATATTCCTTAAAATATGGATGCTTTTTATAAAGCTAGTTAATTATACTTATATATTTGATATATTATTCTACATAACCTATAAAAATCCTTTTTTTATATTGTTAATAAATTTAAAAATCCGCTTTTTTTGGTTTAATTTTATGCTCACCTATCATATTCATTCGTCATAAACATAGTCATTTATATCGCAAATGACTATGTTTATTAAAAAATGAACATATTTATTATATAAAACCAGAAGAGTTTTTACAATTCACAACTAAAGATGAAGTTTGAATAACGAATAAAAAACCCGCGAAAGCGGGTTTTTTTATTCGATACCTATTATAGAAAAAGTAAAACTGTCTTCTATTGCCTTTGAAACGGAAGCCGTTCCTCCAATTATGGTTATCTTTGAAGTGTCCGGATCGGTATTGGACAATACATAATCTCTGGCATTATCTATTTGAGTCTGATTTGCACCAACTCCGCTGAGCACCAAAGGTGAATCGGTCTTTGCTGCTGCTGCAGAGGCCACTAGGGCATCTGCAAACTGATTGCTTGTCGCTCCCCCAGCTGCTACATACACATTGTCAAATTTAAGGCTGCTTTTAAAATAATTGAGGACTGCCAGATTGGTGGCAAATCTGTTCAACATATCGGAATCCTTGGTGATTTTAGTCCCATTTACTGAATTCACTACAGCTTCAGGCAAGACTCCGCTTCCCCCTACAGCTTTTATATTACTCAAGCTGTTGGAAGTCACTATATCCTTAACCACATAAGGTACTTCCGTGCTATTTGCAAATAAAACGGGATATCCCTCCTGTGCTGCAACGGAAGCTACTGAAAGTGAATCCGCATATCCATCTTGTCCATTTACAAGGATTGCAGATTTCTTTCCGGTCTTATCAAGCACTTTCTGGGCAACTGCTGCATTTGTACCCATTCTTGTAGTGTCAGTGGTTCCCTCTATACGCTGAACGTGTTCCGTCCCATATTTAGCCTTCAAACTGTCTTCTATGGACTGGGATACAACTCCGCTGCCGCCTACTATGTATACATTGGACACATGAAGACTGTCCATGGTTGAAGATACCTGGGATTCCAGAGCATCCTCCCCGCTTGTCAAAAGTATGGGGGCATTGAGCTGTTTTGCCAGTGGAGTGGCACTCACTGCATCCGCATAGCCGTATCCATTTACAAGAACTACATTTTGGGAAGTTCCAAAGAGATCCAGCGCCACCTGGTCAGCAGTACCTATCCTGTCGCTTCCCCCTATTCTGTTTATATTATCACTGCTGTCATCTGCTTGTACACCTACACTTCCAGCTCCAAGTGTCAGTGACAGCACCAGCGCAGTCAACAGGGGGCTCAAAAACCTTTTCTTATTCGCCATATAGTTTACCTCTCTTTCAATTATCATCAATATATACAATTTATTATATAACAACACAAAATTTTTTTACAGTCAATATAAGAATTTCTTATCCATGTAATTGATGGAAATAAGAGTTTAAGTAAATAATTGTAACCTTTTAAACTTTTCCAAATAAAATAATACTGTAAGTAAAATATGGAGGTGAAAGTCTATGGCTTTCTCAGATAGAGAACTCCTTGCCAGAATCATAAAGTGTGAAGCAGGCGGAGAAGGGGATAACGGAATGAGGGCTGTAGCTACCACTATCATGAACAGGGTACGGGTTCCCTACGGGGAATATCATAGAATAGGCCAGGGTGATCTCAGGCGTGTACTTTTTCAGGCTGGTCAATTCGACTGCATGCGTACTGAAATAAACGGCGTACCCAACAATCAAAATGTCTGGTCCATTCCTCCTGATCAAATACACTATGACATAGCAGACTGGGCACTTGCAGGAAACAGGTTATTTAACATAGGTTATTCTCTATGGTATTTTAATCCCTATGCCCCATGTCCCGGTATATTTCCCTATAACGGTGTAGGAACTTTTCAGATAAGGATATTAAACCACTGCTTTTACAACCCCACGGAGCTGTACGCACAAACTTAGACAATGCACAATTTAATTTTTAATTGACAATTGAAATTTAGCCAGATTAATCAATATAATATGGAGGTATTTTAATGATATCAAATTACCCTGATTATTTCAGGACTATGCCAATGTCACCGGAGATAATGCCTGAAATGGAAATGCCAGGAGCTCCTCCCCCGGAGGAAACACTTGAAGAAACACCTGAGGAAACAGACGAAAGTTCTGACGCAAGACAAAACCAGCAGACGCCTTCTCAGGCACCCCATATCACCCCGACACCCACCAGCTTCGAGATGGCCCCAGGTTCTCCAATACAACAGGATATAAATTATGTTCAAGGTTACTTAAGAACTCAGATAGGGAAAAGAGTGAGGGTTACCTTTTTGCTGGGCACCGGCACTATGCAGGACAGGACAGGAATACTGGAAAATGTAGGAATAAGTTATATAATACTGAGGGAAGAGGGTACGAATGCCAGAGAACTGGCAGATATATATTCCATAAAGTTCGTGGTTATATTCGATAATGGACAGTCTTAGACAATTCACAATTTAAAGTGAAAAGTTAAAAGCGCAGGGTGTATAGTAAATGAAGATTTTCGGCAGTCGCTAAAAATCAACAAGAGCTGTATACTCCCAGCTGTCAGCTTTTCACTGTTTTTTATTTTTTGTTTTAAGTTCTTCTATGACAAATTTGTCAAAAGGGAATCTGTCTATAAAATTATCCTGTGTAAAGATAGTTTTGCCTCTCCTGTTGTACTCCTCCAGGTTGGTGGAAAGCCAGTAGGGTTTTTCAATGTCAAATTCACTGCAGAGCACAATTATACATTTCTTGAGATCCTGCTGATAATTTTCCCCGCCGCCAGCTGTGACCACTTTGTCTTTGATTATTTTATTGTGTTTTATGAGCTTTCCCCATATCTTTATCATTTGATTCAACTCACTGTCTATCATAATCTTCCAAAAAAGAATGTTTCTCTCCATCTTTCTCCCAGGCGAGAATGCCGTCTAAATTTACATTTTCCGCCGCGTGAAAAATGGATTTATCTATATCTTTAAATCTCTTCTTTAACTCCGCTATCAAGTCCTTGATCTCATAGCGCTTATTGCCTATTCTCTCTGCTGCAACCATGCAGGCACAATTAAGAGGCCATATACCGCTGTTTTGTATAAAACGCTGAATATAGACTTCTTCCACGTAATAAAGAGGTCTTATGAGTTCCAGACCTTCAAAGTTTTTGGACTTCAATTTTGGAAGCATGGTTTTAAAGCTTCCAGAATATAAAAGATTAAGAAGAGTTGTCTCTATTACGTCATTGAAATGGTGTCCCAGGGCAAGTTTATTGCAGCCAAGTTCCCGGGCTTTGGTATAAAGTGCTCCCCTTCTCATCTTGGCACACATATAACAGGGGTAATCTCTGGCAATTTTATCTATTACAGAAAAAATATCAGATTCAAAAATATGCAGTGGAATTTTTAAATATTCACAATTACTTTCCAAAAGTTCCCGAATGCTCTTATGATATCCCGGATCCATAGAAATAAATTCCAGCTGAAAATCCACTCTCCAGTGTTTTTTCAGTTCCTGGAACAATTTTGCCATGAGCAGACTGTCCTTGCCTCCGGATACTGCCACTGCAACTTTATCCCCTTCTTCTACCAAATGATATTCGCTTATAGCCCTTACAAATCTCGACCATATATGGGTTCTATACCTTTTAGTGATACTATGCTCTATTTCTTTCAACGGTTTTCTCTCATTAAAGGGAACCAGTATTTCGCATCCGTTCCCTCCAATTTTGCTCATGCCATCACCCCACCTTTACCAGAATATTATATCACTTATAAAGATGGAATCAAGATTCCTGCAAAATCAAGTTTTATAGTATATATCCGGGAATTCCATGCCAATCTGTTCTTTTCTGTTCCCATAATCGCTCTCTTCACAGTACTCTTCCTCTATAACTTTGGCGGGAAGCCTTATGGTAAATTCGCTTCCAACGTTCAAGGTGCTCTTTACACTGATTTCACCGCCGTGGAGCTCTACAAATGATTTTACCAGGTAAAGGCCTATTCCACTGCCCTTGCTGTTGTCTACATAATCTCTGCCCACCTGCCCAAATCTTTCAAATATGACCTGAAGTTTGTCTTCCGGTATTCCAACACCTGTATCCTTTACTTTAATATATACATTATCCCCTTTATCCAGAACATCTACGTATATCTCACCATTCTCGGGAGTAAATTTCACTGCATTTGAGAGCAAATTTAAAATTATTCTCTCCATTTTATCCGGATCCACGGCCATTATCTTTTCCTCCACATTGGTGTCAAAGGTCAAATTGATTCCCTTGTCCTCCACATATGGAGCCAATGAAGAAGTGATATCCTCAACTACGCTTACAATATTTCTATTGTGAAGATTTAATTTTATAAATCCTGAATCCAGCTTGCTTATATCCAACAGGTTATTTATGAGCCTCATAAGTCTGTAACAGTTTTGTTTCATAATTTCCAGATACTTGCTTTGCTTGTTTATGTAATTTTTGTCTGTATAATCCTTACACAGTGCCAATACTTGTATCGCAGAAAAAATAACGTTGAGAGGTGTTTTTAATTCATGAGAAATATTAGATATGAATTCTGTAATCTTTTTATTAAGCTCCTGGCTTTCGTTTAAAAGTTCAGTATTTCTTTCTACGTCATTTTTAAGCTGTTGAACTTGTTTTTCCAGAGTGGCATCACAAAAAACGTCTAGTACAGAAGATTTTTGTACTTTACTATACCTGCCTTTATCCTGTTCACTAAAACTTTTCATATTCTCACACCCATTTCCATATCATTAATAATTATATTCTTATTACACAAACTGCCCTACACATAAATTATATTGATAATTATTGTATTATATGAACTGTTTATAAAAAAATATATTTTAACTTAATTATGCACCGTGGAGACTTAAACTTAAATACTTATGAAAATGTTTTAAATTGCAATTAAGATGTAAATAATCCAACAAGCTAATTATATCACCTCTTTTTCTAAAAATAAACCTATAATAAGAATATTTTTGCAATTTTTATTTTTTATGTATAAAAA
>NZ_FXYI02000212.1:0-5546 GCF_900184915.1 Clostridium sp. HV4-5-A1G
TAATTATACATATATTATTATAATTATGCAATACTTTTAGTAACAAAAAAACTGAAAATATAATCTAAAATTTATATTTCCAGTTTAATTCCCGTAATCTAAAAAGATTCAATTTTTATTTAAACTTGATGTGATGAAATAGTACTATACATTGTTCTCACGCTTTTCTGTATCGTTCCATGGTTTCCTTAAATAATTCAGCCGTCGAAGGTGGTGTATATGAAATGGCATTTGCACCTGCCCTTATAGTTTCTCTGATACTGTCCTCTGTTTTTCCTCCTGTGGCTATTATAGGAAATTCAGCATATTGTTGTCTTATTTTTCTTACCAAATCCGCACTGTTTTTACCCGCAGACACATTTAATATTGAAGCACCTGCTTCTATCCTCTTTCCAATATCATCCCTTTCAGAAACTACCGTAACTATAATTGGAATATCAATGGAATCTCTTACAGCTCTTACAATTTCATTAGATGTAGGACTATTGACCACTACCCCCATAGCCCCCGTAAATTCAGCATTAAGAGCCAGATTTATAACACGTTTTCCCGTAGTAAGTCCTCCTCCTACACCACAAAATATGGGTACGTCAGAAGCCGCAACAAGAGCTTCCGTTATAACGGACTGAGGCGTAAAAGGATATACCGCCAAAATTGCATCTGCATTTATGTTCTTTATGATTGCTATATCAGTAGTAAACGCAAGAGATTTTATTCTCTTTCCAAAAACCTTTATTCCACTAGCTTCTCTCATAACAAGAGGGAGATTTATCATATGATCTCTAAGTGTCCCTCTTATTTCCGGTACATACTTTGCAATTTTTTCATTAATTTTTTCACTCATCTTTATCTCCCCAAACCGGTTTTAATTTTTTTCTCAAATATATTTTACATTAAATGCAAGCAATATTCTATAAAAATTTCATTAATTTAAAGAATATATCTTCTATACCGAAAAAACTTCTTCTGCTATTTTTACAGCTTCTCTGGCATCCTTCGCATAGTAATCTGCCCCTATCATATCTGCATAATTTTGATTTAATACTGCCCCTCCCACTACAATTTTACATTGAAGCTCATTTTCTCTTAAAGCATCTATGGTTTTTTTCATATTTATCACAGTAGTGGTCATAAGTGCGCTGAGCCCTACCAGCTTTATATCATTTTCTCTTACAGTATTCACTATCTTCTCTATATCCACATCTCTGCCTAAATCTATTACGTCAAATCCATAATTTTCCATAAGTACTTTCACTATGTTTTTTCCAATGTCATGTATGTCGCCTTTTACCGTAGCTAATACTATATTCCCCTTTTCTATATTTTTTTCTCCATCTTCTAGTATTTTCTTCTTTATTATCTCAAAAGATTTTTTCACTGTCTCCGCTGACTGTATGAGCTGTGGTAAAAATATATCCTGTGACTCATACATTCTCCCCACTTCATCCAGGGCAGGAATTATATTATAATTAACTATTTCCTCTGCCATTTTATTTTTTAACAGCTGTGACGTTATTCTTACAGCCCGATCTTCTATTCCGTCAATAATGGCCGATTTCAAATCTCCTTCACTTTCACCCTTATCTTCTTTATCATTCTTGGATAATACATCATTTTTGCTCCCATATATGGATATATAATTATCTGCTTCTTTATCCAGATTCGCCAAAACTTCAAAAGCAGCTACAACATCTTTAACCCCCTGATCTTGAGTATTTATAATGGGGAGATCCAAACCAGCATCAAGCGCCATAGCAAGAAAAGTCCTATTTAATATACATCTTCTTGGAAGTCCATAAGATATATTGCTCACTCCCAATACAGTTTTTACTCCAAATTTTTCTTTTACAAGTTTTACAGCTTTTACCGTTTCCATGACTTCCCTCTGCTGTGCCGAAGCAGTAAGCGTAAGACAGTCAACTATTATATCCTTTTTATTAATTCCATAACAGGCTGCAGTTTTAATTATCTTTTCTGCAATTTTAACTCTTCCCTCCGCACTGTCTGGTATTCCTTTTTCATCTATAGTAAGTGCTATTATACATCCCCCATATTTTTTTACTATTGGGAATACTTTCTCCATGATATTTTTTCTTCCATTAACAGAATTTATTATGGGCTTTCCATTGTATACTCTAGCTCCCGCCTCCAATACACTAGGATTTGGACTATCGATATCTATAGGCAATCGCACTACCTTTTGTATAGCCTTTATAGCTTTTTCCATCATTTTAACTTCATCAATTTCAGGAAGTCCTACATTAAGTCCCAATATATGAGCTCCCTCTTCCTTTTGAGTTACAGCTTCTTTTTCTATATAGCTTACATCTCCACTTTTTAACTGTTTTTTATATATCTCTCTTCCTGTAGGGTTGATCCTTTCACCAATAATCTTTATACCTTCCCCTAAAATTACAGTATTGGTAGAAGAGCAAATTGCAGTATAGTCCTTTTCTTTTATATCAATAGGCTGTATATTTTCAAGGGCACTGACAGTAGCTTTTATAAATTCAGGATCGGTACCACAGCATCCTCCAAAAATTCTAACTCCTTTTTTCGCCATAATAGCCATATTTCTTGAAAATTCTTCTGGTGTTATATCATAGATTGTATTCTTTCCATCATACCTAGGTAATCCCGCATTAGGCTGCACCATAACAGGTATAGATGAATACTCCAATATTTCATCTACAATTCCCTGAAGTTCAGATGGTCCAAGAGAACAATTTACACCAAGTGCATCCACCCCAAGCGCTTCCAATGTAACCACCATTGTTTTGGGATCCGTACCCATAAGAGTTCTGCCGTCCTGCTGAAAAGTCATTGTACAAAACACCGGCAGAGTTGTATTTTCCTTGGCTGCAAGAATAGCTGCTTTGGTTTCATAAAGATCAGACATAGTTTCTATTAAAACCAAATCTGCTCCAGCTTTTTTACCTACAATAACCTGATTTTTAAATAATTTATATGCCGTTTCAAAGCTCAAATTACCTGCTGGCTCCATTATTTGGCCTATTGGACCCAGATCCAGAGCAACTAATTTTCCCATGCAGGCCGCCTCTTCCTTTGCAATTTTCACTCCGGCCGTAATAACATCTTCTATATTATAATTTGAAGAATTGTACTTAAGTTCATTAGCTCCGAAAGTATTGGATATTATTATATCCGCTCCTGCCTCCAGATATCCTCTATGTATTTTTTTTATTATTTCAGCATTGGTCACATTTAGGATCTCTGGAAGTTCTCCAGGTTGAAGACCTGATCTTTGAAGCATGGTTCCCATAGCTCCGTCAAAGAAAATAAATTTTTTGTCAAATTTGTCCAATGGATTTCTGAATACCATTTACTCCACCCCTTTTCAAATACAACTTATACTTCTCATATATCTATAATAGACGACTAATTTCTCTTTAACATTATAGTCATAATTATAATACATTTTTTATCATTTAGACATTGATCTATTCGAAGGTCACCACACTTATCCAATTCACAATATATAAAAATCAGCCAGATTTGGTATTTGAATATAGTTGGGACTCTGAATTTTCAATTAATCATATAAAAAAACTGCCTTCCTACAAGAAAGAAAAGCAGCTTATAACTTCATAAAAAGCCAATCCTTCTTATCTTTCAGAATTAATTTCACAGCAGATTCATGTTAACTTTAGATTCTTTTAAAATCAACTATGCTGCAAATAACAAGTTCAATGCTTAAAAACTTTTTTTACATAAACAGCAAAACTTGTTTGATTCTATTCTGCAGGAATTGACACCGATACACAATTGCCGGTTGTCGGATTTCATAGGGCCTGTCCCTCAATCTCTCGTGATAAGAATATTTTAATATTAATACTTAAAATCGAAATTGTCAATTACTTAATACATAAAATTTTTTCATTTTTTTTCATTTTCCCCTTGACAAACCCCCCCATGATCTGTTATGATTTTCTCAATTAAATACGGAACTTCTTATCCAGAGCGGCTGAGGGACTGGCCCTATGATGCCCGGCAACCTGAATGATAACTTTCATTCAACGGTGCTAATTCCAGCAGGTGTATAACCTGAAAGATGAGGAGCATGAGGAAAAATCTTCTTGTATCTCATCTACAAGAAGATTTTTTATTTTGCCAAAATATATAGAAGTTTCGTCCAGAATATTTAATATATTATAAAGAAATATGAGGAGGAAGTAAAAATGAGTGAAGAGAGAAAATTAGGTTTTGAAACATTACAGGTACATGCAGGTCAAGTGCCTGATCCAACAACGGGAGCAAGGGCAGTTCCAATTTATCAGACAACATCTTTTGTATTCAAAGATGCAGATGAAGCTGCAGACTTTTTCCAGCTTAAAAAACCAGGAAACGTTTATGCAAGAATAATGAACCCCACAGAAGATGTATTTGAACAGAGGATAGCAGCTCTTGAAGGTGGAAGTGCAGGTCTTGCTACAGCATCAGGTTTGGCAGCAATATTATATTCTATATTAAACGTGGCAAATGCAGGGGACAACATAGTTTCAGCCAGCACCCTCTACGGTGGAACTTATGAATTGTTCTCAGTAACTTTAAAGAAACTTGGAATCGACGTAACATTTGTAGATCCTGATGATCCTGAAAATATCAGAAAAGCAATCAAGGACAATACAAAAGCAGTCTATGCTGAAACCATAGGAAACCCGAGAATAAATGTACTGGATATAGAAGCAGTGGCAAATATAGCCCATGAAAATAAAATACCACTTATCATAGATAATACTTTTGGTACTCCATACCTGGTAAGACCAATAGAATACGGGGCAGATGTAGTTGTTCACTCTGCAACTAAATTCATAGGTGGACATGGAACTACCATAGGTGGAGTCATAGTTGACGGTGGAAAATTTGACTGGAGAGCAAGTGGTAAATTTCCTGATTTCACTACACCTGATGAGAGCTACAATGGACTTGTATATGCTGATCAAGGTCCTGTGGCATTTGCTACAAAAGCCAGAGTACAACTTTTAAGAAATACAGGTGCAACACTGAGTCCTCAAAGTGCATTTTATTTCTTGCTTGGACTTGAATCACTTTCACTGAGAGTTGAAAGACATGTTGAAAATACAAGAAAAGTAGTTGAATTTTTAAGTAAACACCCGAAGGTTGCATGGATAAACTATCCTGAACTTGAAGGAAGCCCATATAGAGAACTAGCTAAAAAATATCTTCCAAAGGGAGCAGGTTCCATATTTACTTTTGGAATAAAAGGCGGATTTGAAGCTGGAAAGAAATTTATAAACAGCGTAAAATTATTCTCTTTACTTGCAAATGTAGCAGATGCAAAGTCCCTTGTAATCCACCCATCAAGTACTACTCATGCAGAGTTGAACGAAGAACAACAGAAAGCTGCCGGAGTAACTCCTGATCTCATAAGGCTTTCAATTGGTGTGGAAAACATTGATGATATTATATATGATTTAGACCAAGCTCTAGCTAAAGCTTGATAATAAACAAAGTTCCCTAATTACTTTAAATTCCCTAATTTTTTATATAATTTAATTTTAAAG
>NZ_FXYI02000213.1:0-5522 GCF_900184915.1 Clostridium sp. HV4-5-A1G
AATATAAATTTTTTATGATATAATGTTCACGTATGTTTTAAGCGCTTTTGTATCCTTAAGATTTTAATTATACGGAGGAGTGTAAAATGTTACTTGTAATAGAAGTTTTAGGTATTTTGACTATGTGTACTGTCATATTCGTCTTAATCTGGGGATTTATAACTGTCAAACAAGTCTTATCACAGCTAAAATATAAAAATTACCTGCTGGAAAAATTAACTCAATATGTACATATGCTTACATCAAAAAAATAAGGCAATCTTTAAGATTGTCTTATTTAAAAACATCAAAATACCTTCATGTACATAAAAAACATAGTCACACAAGCTATTATCACGCAAGTTATAGGATATACTATATTTTTAAAATTACTTCTAAAAATGATCATATTCACAGCCCATATTATCATAGTACCAAATATACTCCACTGCAGCATATAATAATCATTAAAATACTTTACATATGTAAAATGATATGTAGTAAGAAGTGTCAATACCAATGCAATAATAGTGAATATAACACCTATCCATCCTAGTAAACTTATTGTTCTTTTCATTTTTTCCTCCACAGGTTCTTTACCTGAAGTTTAATTTTATCATAAATCAAAACTATTTTTATATTAACTCTCTTCGATTGTTTTGTAAATATTCACAGCATATTTTCAAATTGATTTTCATCAATTATTTTTACTCCAAATTGAATTGCCTTTTCATATTTACTTCCAGTAGATTCACCTGCTATGACATAATCTGTCTTTTTACTTACACTGCCGGAAACCTTAGCTCCTAGAGATTCCAATTTTTCTTTTATGCCCATTCTCGTATAGTTTTTTAAAGTTCCTGTGACCACTACCGTTTTTCCCTTAAATACATTTTCCTCTACATTAATACTCTCAAAATGTGGTTTAATACCTAATTTCAATAATTCATCTATGCTCTCTATTATATTGTCCTGTTTAAAAAATTCTATTATACCTTTTGCCACCGTTTCACCTATATCCGGAATTGATACAAGATCTTCCAGTTCAGCCTTTCGGATATCTCTCAATCTATTAAATTTTTTACACAGATCAGTGGCAGTTTTTTTGCCCACATTCGGTATTCCAAGGGCATATATAAATGAGGACAGATCACAATTTTTACTTTTTTCTATGGCATTTATAAGATTTTGGGATTTTTTTTCTCCAAATTTATCTAAGGTCATTAGATCCTCTTTTTGAATTCTATACAAATCAGCTATGGATTTTATATTTAATTTTTCGAAAAGCTGCCCTGCAGTTTTTTCGCTAAATCCCTCTATATCCATTGCCTCTCTGCTTCCAAAATGAACTATGCTTTTTACCATCTGAGGTTTGCAGGAAAGCGTATTTTCACAAAAATAATGCACACCATCCTTTATAAGTTTACTACCACAGTATGGACACTTTTCAGGGACTTCTATATCCACAGTCTTATCCGCTTCACCATCTTCCACCACCGACGTAATTTCCGGAATCACATCATTGGATCTTCTTACAAACACCCTGCATCCTATTTTTATTCCCTTTCTCCTTATATCATCCATATTATTCAAAGTAGCCCTTTTTACTGTAGCTCCGCCTAATTCCACCGGCTCCAAAATGGCTGTAGGGGTCACCCTCCCGCTGCGACCTACATTCCACTCAACATCTAAAAGCTGTGTGGTAATCTCCTCTGCCTCAAACTTATAAGCTATGGCCCACTTTGGGAACTTAATGGTATATCCTAGAATTTCTCTTGTTCTCATATCATCTATTACTATTACCACTCCATCTATATCATACTGAAGTTCATTTCTTATACTGTGTACATACTCCAGCTCATTTTTTATCTCATCCATATTGGTACATATCTTAAGATAGCTGTCCTGCGGCAGTCCCATTTCCCTTATAAAATTCATCATCTCCACATAACTTTTAAAGGGTCTGCCTTCATTATATCCCACATCATAAAAAAAGGCTGAAAGATTTCTCCTGGCCGTCTCTTTTATATTCAAGTTTCTAAGAGCCCCCGCAGCACCGTTTCTGAGATTTTTAAGTGGAGTCTTCGCTTTTTTATTGTACTGTTCAAAAGCTTTTTTAGTCATAACAGCTTCCCCGTGTATTTCAACCAGACTGTTATTGTCTATTTTGAGGGGAAGAGACTTTATGGTCTTTGCCTGGGCAGTTATATCCTCTCCAACAATACCCGTGCCTCTAGTAGCTGCTTTTATCAGCATCCCTCTTTCATCATAGGTGCAGTTTATCGTAAGTCCATCAAACTTTTTAGTCAGCACATATTTAAGCTCTGGCAATTTATCCTCATGAGTTAAGTTATAATTATTTACAATTCTTTCATTTCTCCTGTGCCACTCTTCTATGGCATTTACGCTCTGAGCTTTGTCAAGACTCCACAATCTGCCTTTATGTATGTATTTTTGAAACTGAGACAGCACAGTATCCCCCACCCTCTGTGTAGGAGAATAGGGAAAAACAATTCCAGTATCCCTTTCCAATTTTACAAGTTCATCGTATTTCATATCATACTCTTTATCGGAAATACTCGGATTATCCTCAACATAGTATTCGTAGGCATATCTATTTAACTCTTTTATAATTTCATTCATCTTATGCACAATATCATCATTCATCAGATCACCTCATAAGTAAACTGGGAGTACACCCTATACAGCTTCCAATGGCACTATCCCATACATCAAATTTTTTATTCCCATTTTGTCAAAAACTATAGTGAGCTTTATGTCACTTCCACTTTTTGATATGCTGACAATAGTTCCTACCCCAAATTTACTATGTCTTACCTTTATACCCTCTTTTATACCTTCAGGCTTTAAATACTTGTCACCAGGAACATCTCTTTCAGCAGAAATTCCTGCAGCCTCTGATAAATTGCTAGAAACCGCCTTTTTCTTCCATAAAAAAGCATTATTATTCAAAACCCTATTTGAATAACTATTAATATTATTTTCCTTTACAGTATCATATTCCTTCAGTTCGCGGGATATTTCATCTACAAAATCAGACTGCTGATATGAAACTGTCCTGCCAAATACCCTTCTTGTTTCAGCAGAAGTCATATAAAGCTGTTCTTTTGCCCTGGTTATACCCACGTAGCAGAGCCTTCTGGACTCCTCCATTTCCTTGGCACTATCCAACGACTGCATTCCCGGAAATATTCCATTTTCCATCCCAACCATAAATACTACCGGAAATTCCAGCCCTTTCGCGCTGTGTACAGTCATGAGTACAACAGAATCAGCATTGTCATCAAAATTATCTATATCTGAAACAAGGGTCACTTTCTCCAAAAATGCAGAAAGTGAAGTATCTTCTGAAGTAGTTTCAAACTCAGAAGCAGCCGATACGAGTTCTTTAAGATTTTCCACCCTACTTATACTGTCTGCCTCCTTGCTGTCTTTGAGTTCATCCAAATATCCTGTTATATCCAGTATTTCCCTTATGAGACTGGAAACAGGTATTTTATCCCTACTTTTGATAAAGCTGTTTATTATACTTACAAATTTTTTTATAGAATTAATACTTCTCTTGGATAAATTTGATACTTCGTCCACATCCAAAATCACATTGTACAGAGATTCTTCCATAGAATTGGCAAAACCCTGTATCTTTTGTACTGTAGAATCTCCTATATTCCTCTTGGGTACATTTATTATCCTCCTCAAGCTTATATCATCCAGTGGATTATTTATAAATTTCAGATATGCCATAATATCTTTTATTTCTTTTCTATCATAGAACTTAAGTCCTCCAATTATTCTATAAGGTATATTGGATTTCATAAAAGCATCTTCAAAAATACGTGACTGGGCATTGGTTCTGTAAAGCACCGCAAAATCCTTATATTGTCTTTTTTCATCTCTATTCACCATATCTCTTATCTTAAATGCCACATATCTTCCTTCCTCAAGATCAGAATAAGCCCTGTACAATTTTATCTTGTCTCCATTTTCACTTTCAGTCCTAAGCACTTTTTTCTTTCTATTGGAATTATTGCTTATAACATCATTGGCCGCCTTTAATATATTCCCCTTTGATCTATAATTTTGTTCTAACTTTATCACCTTCGCATTTGGATAATCCTGTTCAAAATCCAAAATATTTCTCACATCCGCTCCTCTCCAGGCATAAATACATTGATCATCATCTCCAACTACACATATATTTTTATGCCCCTGAGCCAATAATTTGACAAATTCATACTGGGACCTGTTAGTATCCTGGTACTCATCCACCATTATATACTCAAATTTTCTCTGGTAAAACTCCAGTACATCCGGATGCTCCTTAAAAAGCTGCACAGTTTTATATATAAGATCATCAAAATCCAAAGCATTATTATCTTTTAACTTTTTTTGATACAACAAATAGACATCTGCAATTTTATTAATTCTAAAATTTCCCTCATTTTCTCTTTTGAACTGCTCCGGAGATACTAAAATATCCTTTTGTCCACTAATTTTATTTATTATCTCCCTATCTGTTATATCCTTGTCATTTATATTCAATTCCTCCATGCACTGCTTTATAAGCACCTTCTGATCATAGCTGTCATATATGGCAAAATTTTTATTATATCCAAGTTTATCTATTTCTCTTCTCAATATTCTCACACAGCTTGAATGAAACGTAGATATCCACATACCTTCCACTTCATCTCCAACAAGTTCCTTTATCCTATCTTTCATCTCTCCGGCAGCCTTGTTGGTAAAAGTTATGGCCAATATTTTTGAAGGATATATATTTAAATCTTTAATCATATGGGCCACTCTATAGGTAAGGACTCTCGTTTTACCTGATCCTGCTCCAGCTAAGATCAGCAGTGGACCGTCTACCGCTGCTACTGCTTCATACTGTTCCCGGTTCAAAAGATTTTTCAAATCCATAAAATTCACTCCTATTTATAGATATAGATCTATATCTTTAATCTAAACTGTATACGTATATCTGCTTCATGTCTAATATTATAACATTTTAGCAGTACTTTAATCATATAAGACATAAAAAATGTGCTGACCCCCATCAACACATCTAAAAATTTTACTTATACTAAAAATATTTTACTTAAGCCTTCCCAATACTATTTTATACCCATCACTTCCATAATTAAGACATCTATTCACTCTGCTTATCGTAGCAGTGCTGGCTCCTGTTGCAGCTGCAATATCTAAATATGTCTTTTTATTGCTGAGCATTTTGGCCACCTGAAGTCTCTGTTCCAAAGATTTTATTTCGTTTATCGTACATATATCATCAAAAAATCTATAACATTCCTCTTTTGTTTTTAAGCACAATACCGCCTCACATAGATAATCCATCTGCTTACTTTCTAATTTGGATCTATATTCTCCCATGAACGCCACTCCTTATTAATGTATGTTTATAAACACATCTTTTATTTAATTTTATCACGTATTAAAATATCTGTCTATTATACAAATCTGACGCTGCAGACGAAGCTAGAATTGTAGATCTCGGTGGTCGCCGT
>NZ_FXYI02000214.1:0-5413 GCF_900184915.1 Clostridium sp. HV4-5-A1G
ATTTAAATTTTCATTTTATAAGTTATAATAAAAGTAATTGCTAAAATAAATTACCTTATTTAATTCAACTTTTACGCGGAGGAAATTATCACATGATTTCAATTTATAAGACTATGGATACATCAAATAAGTTGCAGGCTCTAGATACCATAGAACATGGGTGCTGGATCAATATTGTAGCTCCTTCAGATGAAGATTTACTTTTAATATCAAAAAAATCTGGAGTCTCATTAGATTTTCTAAGAGCGGCCCTCGACGAGGAGGAAACATCCCGTATAGACACTGAAGATAACAATTTGCTAGTAATAGTTGATATACCCTTTACAGAAATGGAGGTCAACTCATTAACCTATGATTCTTATCCCCTGGCAATTATTCATACAGAATTTAATCTGATAACAGTTTGCCTAAAAAATAGCAAGATACTTACAGATTTTATAGATGGAAAAGTTAAATCTTTTTACACTTTTAAACGCTCCAGATTTATTTTACAAATACTATACAGAATAGCAAGTTATTATCTACTCTACTTAAGACAAATAGATAAAAAAAGTGTAATGATAGAGCAAAAACTTCATAGGTCTATGAAAAATAAGGAATTTATTCAGCTTTTATCACTAGAAAAATCTCTTGTTTATTTTTCTACATCTTTAAAAGCAAATGAAATAACTTTAGAAAAGATGTTGAAATTAGAAATTTTACAGAAATACCCTGAAGATCAGGATATTCTCGAAGATGTCATTATTGAAAATAAACAGGCAATAGAGATGACTAACATCTACAGTAATATTCTAGGTGGAACTATGGATGCATTTGCTTCTGTGGTGTCCAACAATTTAAATATAGTGATGAAATTTTTAGCCTCTGTAACTATAGTTATGGCTATTCCCAATATAATATTCGGCTCCTTTGGAATGAATATACCTGGAATACCTTTTGCTGCTTATAAAAATGGTTTTTGGACCGTATATGCAATAACGGCTCTTATTTGTATAATATGTATAATATTCTTGAAAAAAAAGAACTTATTTTAATTTTAGGATGTGATACTTTGCTTGGAAAAAGATTAAGAAGTGGAGATACTATAGGTATTGTATCTCCTTCAGGCGCCTTAGAACCTGAAAAAATAAAGGATAGCATTAAATTTTTAAATGGCCTTGGTTTTAAAACAAAAGAGGGAAAACACATATATGATAGATGGGGATACCTGGCGGGAAAAGATATTGATAGGGTTCAGGATCTAATGGACATGTTTTTGGACCCGGAGGTAGATATGGTATTATGCACACGAGGCGGTTATGGTACTGCGAGACTTCTCGATCTTATGGATTTTGATATTATAAAAAGAAATCCCAAAATATTTGCAGGCTTTAGCGATATAACCGCTCTGCTCAATAGCATATTTGAGAAATGCAACATTATTACATTCCATTCTCCCATGTGCAACACAGATTTCGATGATTTTACACTAAAAAGTTTTCTGAATACCATAATGTCCGGTTACACTCCTTTTACCATAGAAAATCCTGAAAATATATCTACAGATCATTTTAACGGCGACTATGCCAGTGGAAAATTAGTTGGAGGTAATCTCTCCCTAATATGCAGTCTTCTCGGCACTCCTTATGCTGTAAACACTGAGGACAAGATATTGTTTATAGAAGATGTAAATGAAGAGCCTTATAAAATTGACAGAATGCTTACCCAACTTATATTAAGTGGAGATCTTCGCAAATGCAGGGGTTTTATTATGGGACAATTCAAAAATTGCCAGCTTCCCAATTACGAACGAAGCCTTACTCTAAATGAAATATTGGAAGATAGAATATTGAGTTTAAAAAAACCTACTCTAATTAATTTTCAATCCGGTCACTCATATCCCAGAATAACTCTTCCAATTGGCGCCAATGTAGAAGTAGACTTTAAAGAGGGAAAAATTAACTTGTTAGAATCTGTAGTAAAATAATTGAAATAATTTAGTATATAAAATAAACGAACAGGAGAGTTAAGTTCAATTAAGCTCTCCTGTTTATTTTATAGTTTGCTTACATTCTCACAACTTAGTCAGCTATAGGTAATGTCTCTTAAAGATAGTTTTTTGTAAAATAACTTATAAATAAGTCGTATAAAACTATATCGCTGAATGTAGCAATTCTGACTATTATATAGTATAATAATACTACTATATAATATAAAGTAATATACATAATAATATAATTTTACTAAGGAGGTTCAACCATTGCAATTTGATAAAGAAATACTAAAGGGATATATTGACATAATAGTATTAAGTGTTTTACAAAATCATGATATGTACGGATATGAAATTGCTAAAAAGATAAAAGAAAAATCAAAAGAAGAATTTGAAATGAAAGAAGCTACTTTATATGTATCTTTAAAACGTTTAGAAAAAAAGAACTACTTAAAAGGCTACTGGAATGATGATAAAGGTAGTGGAGGTGGAAGAAGAAGATACTATACAATCACTGATGAAGGCAAAAATTATTTCTCAGTAAAGGTAAAAGAATGGAGATTTTTAAAATCATTATTAAATAATTTTATGGAGGTTATATTATGATCGATAAAATTGAAGAATATATTGATAGCATTTATGTAAATTTTGATAATTCAGATAAAAATACAAAGATATTAAAAGAAGAAATGAGAGATCATCTGTATGAAGAAGTAGAAGAATTAAAAAAGCAGGGCTTGAGTGAAGAAAAGAGTATATCTAGGGCTTTACAACGCTTTGGTCAAGAAAAAACCGTAGTAGCCGAAATGAACCACGTATTAAATAATCGCAGTGTATTTACAAAAATGCTCATCAAGGCAGGAGCTGTTATTTTTATTATAGGCTGCTTATTTCAAATCATCGGTATGTTCTACAACAATGAATTACTTAATTATTTTAGCGGAGAGTTAAGTAAAAATGGATTTAAAAATATTTCATATTTGCTGTTCATGATTTCTCTGGCTATCTGGGATATAGCTTTCTATTATTATTATTTTGCTAAAAAATTCGAATTAGTATTAATGGCTTTTCTGTTTTGCGATTTTGTCATATGTGTACCTTTTCTGTTTGTATGGACTTATCTTCCACATCATAAAATGGGAGGCATTGCTTTTATAGTAGGAATTACTTTTATAATAACTTTATTTTTAAGGGTGCATTACGTTAAAATTAAAAAATGGCATTAAGGTATTTATGTCTTCCAACCTTTTTCGCAATTATAAGCCATTTGTGCAACCTCGAAAACTCTTACAACAAGCCAAAATAGCTTATATTATCAACTTCTTTTAGAAGTTATAGTATAAGCTATTTTTAAACTATCAACAATATCAAATTTGGAGGCGCCACCCAGATTTGAACTGGGGATAAAGGTTTTGCAGACCTCTGCCTTACCACTTGGCTATAGCGCCATGTCTAATATTCAACGAAATTTATTATAGCATTAATATGTATGCTCTGTCAATCCAAATTTATCCAATTAATTCTTAATAAATTTATTCCATAAATTGAATTTATTGCTATAAAAAAAGTATCTACCGATATATGTTATAATACTACATAGAGGTGATATTATGAGTTATGAAAATTTAAAATCTGCTGTAGACAATAGTAATAACATTGTATTTTTAGGAGGTGCGGGAGTTTCTACAGAATCAAATATACCTGATTTTAGATCCGAAGCAGGCCTTTACAAAACTAAAAATAATTTTTCATATCCTCCTGAAGTAATGTTAAGTCATTCATTTTTTATGTCTCATACTGAAGACTTTTTCGAATTTTACAGAAAAAAAATGATATATAAAGATGCAAGGCCCAACGACGCACATTATGCTCTAGCTGAATTAGAAAAGCAAGGAAAATTAAAAGCCATAGTAACTCAAAATATAGACGGCCTTCATCAAATGGCCGGATCAAAGAATGTCTTGGAGCTGCACGGTTCAATCCATCGAAATTACTGTACCAAATGCAATAAGTTTTTTGATCTGGATTATATAATAAATAGTCCTGATACCATACCTAAATGTGATAAATGTAACGGACTGGTAAAACCTGATGTAGTCTTATATGAGGAAAGCTTAGACATGGATGTATTGAATAAATCCGTTAAATACATAAGTCAAGCTGATATCCTAATTGTAGGTGGAACATCCCTGGTAGTATACCCTGCTGCAGGATTAATTAATTATTTTAAAGGCAAAAAACTCGTTCTTATAAATAAATCATCTACTCCTTATGATAACAGAGCTGATATAGTTATACATGATAAAATAGGTACAGTTTTAAAAAGTGTTTTATAAGAATAATATAAACAAGACTGTCTCAGGAAATCACCCGGAAAGTAAAAAATACCTGGATTTGCATAAATCAAATCCAGGCATTTTCCCCAGTGCTATTTAAGTTCCACCTCATATTTACTTTTCAAACCTTCAGTAAATTGACTATACTTAAAAGCCTGTCTTTCCTGTAATAGCCCTCTCCTAATTGCATCCTTAACCTCATCAAAAGTTTTTATTGAAGCCTCTTCCTTATTTTCAACTTTTATAAGGTGATATCCAAATTGGGTTTTTACAGGCTGACTTACTACTCCTATCTCTAGCTGAAAAGCTGTATTTTCAAATTCAGGTACCATTTGTCCCCTTGTAAATTTTCCAAGGTTTCCTCCTTGTGCTTTTGATGGACACGAAGAGTATTTTTTAGCAGCATCTTCAAAAGATAACCCGGTTTTTACCTTTTCTAATACTTCATTTGCTTTTTCAAGGGAATCCACCAGTATGTGTCTTGCTGTTATATTTTCGGGATTTTTATACATGTTTCTATTAGCTTTATAGTAATCTTCAACTTCCTTATCTGTGACCTTGACATCTTCCAGAATCTTATCTACTGCCACTTGAGTCATCATTTCTTTTTTTACGGCTTCTAATTTAGCTAAATAACTCTCGCTACTTTCCATGTGTTCATCTTTAGCATAATTATAAATGAGTTCAAAAGATATTATTTCATTTAACAATTGTTTCCTACCATTTTCAGTTTCCAAGTACCGCTGTCTTTCTGCTGGAAATCTTCTTATCGTATTTTGCAGATCCTGTTCTGTTATTTCCATTCCATTGACAACTGCCAACACATTATTTTGCATATATTTTCTCCTTAACATTATTATATTTATTATCAATTATGACATAATTCCCACATTTTTTCTATATAAAAATTAAAAGTTCCAGATAAACTCTGAAACTTCTGGTGGCCAGACCAGGAATCGAACCAGGGACACGAGGATTTTCAGTCCTCTGCTCTACCGACTGAGCTATCTGGCCATATATGTATTTACCTGGCGACGACCTGCTCTCCCACAGGGCCTCCCCTGCAGTACCATGGGCACTGTGAAGCTTAACCTTCCTGTTCGAA
>NZ_FXYI02000215.1:0-5356 GCF_900184915.1 Clostridium sp. HV4-5-A1G
GCGATAATATAACAAAATATTTATTATGTACTAAATAACCATTATAATATATTAAATTTAATATTAAAAATACATCAAAACAACATCACAATTAGAGAGGAGAAAATTATATTATGATTTCAGTTAATGCATTAGAAGATTTAAAAAGATTATCAGAAGCCCAAGCTGACTTAGTACCGGGAGGAGTTGTATATGGAATTACAAAAGAAGATACCATGGAATGGGTTAAATATTCCAAGTCCTTAAATATGGATGTATTCCACGTAGGTAAAAAATTAAGCAAAAACAGTACAACCAGTATAGCCCTTCAAGAAAAGAGGATATTAACCCAAAAAATTCCACGTTCTGTTTATGGTACAAGATTAGAAATAATTTCAATTCCGATTGTAGATGAAACTGATAAAGCTGTAGGTGCATTTTCCATGGCTTTCCCCAGATTACATCCAGTAGCTGTAGCTTTTGACGGTTTTGCACCGGTATTGGCTCAGATG
This sequence comes from Clostridium sp. HV4-5-A1G, assembly GCF_900184915.1. Classification (NCBI taxonomy): domain Bacteria; kingdom Bacillati; phylum Bacillota; class Clostridia; order Eubacteriales; family Clostridiaceae; genus Clostridium; species Clostridium sp. HV4-5-A1G. Next base: position 492 of record NZ_FXYI02000215.1, read on the forward strand.
TTCCCGGAAGGTGCCTTTTTATGCTTGACGGATTTAGAACAGTTTGTAAAAGTTCAATCTTCGCAAAAATTTAATATACCCTCTATAAAAGCTGGAGAAAAATTTGAAAATAATTTTTTAAGCAGTGAAGTCATAAAAACAGGAAAACAGCAGGAGAAAGAATTGGATGCTTCAATTTATGGAATTCCTGTAAGGAATGTAAGTTTTCCATTACTCGACAAAGATACCAGTGAAGTTGTTGGAACATTCTCCATAATAACTCCAAAGGAAGCAGCTGTAAATTTAAGAGATATGTCAAGCAATCTTACAGAAAATATTACGGGAATATCTTCTGCAATTGAGGAGTTAGCAGCATCTGCGTCTCAAATTCACACCAATGAACAGGAACTTCACAACAGTATCAATGAAATAACGAAACTGTCAGAAGACATAAATGAGGTAACTTCTTTCATAGCTAATATTGCCGATGCCACAAAAATGTTGGGATTAAATGCTGCAATTGAAGCCGCCAGAGCAGGACAAGCAGGAAGCGGCTTTGGCGTGGTAGCAAATGAAATCAGGAAATTGTCAGATCAAGCTAAGAGTACAGTTCCTAAAATAAAGAAATTAACAGGCAATATTGAAGAAAAAGTTAATATATCCAGCGAGAAAAGCAAGGGTTCCCTGTCTTCCAGCCAGGAGCAGGCTGCTGCTACACAGGAGATTACAGCAAGCATAGAAGAAATAACCACTATGTCTGAAAGGTTAACTGAAATTGCTCACCAACTTTAAACAGTCATCTACAAAAAACTACCTTCCCGACAATTTACTTGTTTCAAAGGTAGTTTCTTCTTATTTATGATATTCCATAATTTTTAATTTTACGCCACAGTGTTGTCCTACTCATACCAAGCCTTTTGGCAGCTTTTTCTCTATTGCCATTAAATTCAGAAAGGGCTTCTAAAATACATTCAATTTCTAATCTCTTATTTTGTGATATTTGTGTCTCCCTTTTTTTATATACTTTATTTATTAATTCCTCTGCATCAAAACAATTTTTGTCTTCACTTTCAATAAAAATAGATATTCTTTTAAGGATATTCTTTAATTCTCTTACATTTCCCAAAAAATCGTAAGAAATAAGTAATCTAAAAATTTCTTCCCATTTATCCTGGTATCTTTCATATAATCCGCTGAATTCTTCAGATATAAGTTCCCTAGAAATCTCTGGTATATCCTGTCTTCTATCTCTAAGTGGAGGTATATTAAGTTCAAGGACATTTAATCTATAATAGAGATCTTCCCTAAATCTCTTATTTAGCACTTCCTCCCATAAGTTTTTGTTAGTAGCACTAATTATTCTTACATTTATGGGAATTATCTTGTCGCTTCCAATTCTCATGTTTATTGTATATTTAAATTAATTCTACCATCCCCTTGAATATTCATGAAAACAATCAAGACAAACTTTTTTACCATCTTCCAACCTTATTTTATTTTCAGATACCCCTTCGCCGCATTTCTCACAGGTTACAGTCTTAAATATTCTTGCAGCTTCAGGTATCTTAAAATGTGGTTTTTTAATACAAAAAATATCTTCTATTGGAGCTTTCAAAATGTACCTTTGCCTCTCCTCTTTGTTCATTTTGACTTTTGAAGGTTTTGACACAATCCTCACATTGTCTCCATTTTGTCTATTAAAAAATGAAAAGGCCATTTTTCCAGTTCCTCTGTATATGAGATTTCCCTTGCCAAAAGTACATCCCGTTATAACCTGTACTGCATCAACTGCACAAGAATCGTTTTCACAAACGCATACTATTTCTTCATCGTGAGAGAATTCTATGTTCATCTCTTTTACAGCTACTTCACAGGCCCTAAAACCTATAGCTAACCCTGGGCACTCGTGCCCGTGGAAAACCACACATCTATTCCATAAATTTTCATTCATTATTTATTCAACTCCCTTTATTTAATTATACTTCATAAAATATAGACTTAAATAATTATTTCAGTATCTCCTTTTATGCTATTTACGACAATTATAAATTGTACTTCTTTATTTTTACATTCAATTGTGTCAATAATCATATCAGATTCAACCAAAGTTGAGAGAAACTAATCTATTGCTTATAATCTAAAAATTCCTCCAATTTCACATTGCTAATAGGATAACGATATGCATTAGGTCCGTAAAAATGCCACCATTCACTTTCAAGGCGTGTAAATCCATGTTTCATCATAATTTTTGCAAGAAATTCTCTATTTTCAATTGCCTTAGCAGTGGCACCATTATAATTGATAAAAGCTTTTTCTGTAAAATCATCAAAACCACTCGGCATTTCCATTTCCCTTCCCACTTTATCTACAAGCGTTACATCCACAGCGGCCCCTCTATTGTGTACAGATCCATGGGAAGGATTTGCAATAAAATCATCATTGGGCATGATTTCCCACATCATCTTTTGAACTGAAAATGGTCTATAAGCATCCCATATTTTTATAGTAAATCCGTATTTATGAAACTCGTCATTGGCTTCCGCAAGTTTTTTTGCTACTTCAAGTTGGAGAACAGCTTTTTCAATTGGATAGACACTCCTTTTTAAAAAATTATCTTTTTTGGCATATTTTAAATCAACTACTAGAGTAGAATCTATTTTCGTAACATCAACTAATCCACATACAATTTGAAAGTTCTCCTCATTTGAGTTTTTTATCATGATATCGCCCCCGCAATTTCCATTTTATAGTAAAATCTTTTATCTATTAAACTTTTTTCCTTTTACTTATAGAATTCATATCATCATCAAGAATTCTGTTCGAATATTTCTCTAGTGGTCTTTCTAATAAATTCATCCGTTTCATTAACATCGGTTTCATTAGAAGCAAAGCACAAAATAAATGGTTTTCTAGCATATACAATGCCGGCATCGTGTGTAATTCCTTCATCATCTCCCGTCTTATGTGCAACGCATATATCCTCTGATAACAAATAGGGCATCTTATAGTTAATTTGCTGAAGCTTAAATATTTTAATCATATCCTCGCTGTCCTGGCGGGAAATTAAGCTTCCTTTCCACATCATCTCAAACAATTTGAGAATCTCATCAGGTGCAAAATAATTCTGTTTGCCGGCTTTTTCGGCATCTGAATCAAATAGAATTCTGTTTACCTTAGTTTTCTTCATTCCAAGCTGCTTCATTGTATTATTGATATTACTCATCTTTAGCTTTTTGATTAAAATATTTGCAGCCATATTGTCACTTAAAACAATCATCAATACACAGAGATCTTTCAGCATAAGCCTTGCTCCTGGATGAATATAAGCAGCAGCTCCACATGACGGCACCCTATCAGATTCTTTAATTTCAACAAGCTCTTCCTTAAATAAAATTTTTTCTCTGAATTGTCTATATGCTTCAATCAAGATAGGTATTTTAATTATACTTGCAGCAATAAAAGGTTCATCTTCATTTACACCGAAGCTATCTCCGCTGTCCAGATCCTTATAGCAAAATCCAACTTTGCCCTTAAGCTTCCCTACTTTTTCTCTAATAACTTCATAATTCATAACTTACCTCCTCGTTTACACTCAATACAAGTTTTATAATACCTTCTTCAATAACAATTACATATTCAAAAACCTTCTATCCACACAGTCAATTCCCGTTTTATTTCTTTCATCAATCTTAACATACAGATAAAAGGGTATACCTAAAAGCATCAATATAAATCCCCATAAAACAGCTTCCTGTCCACAACCATAAACAGCATAACAGCTATAAGCAAAAGCTATAAGGGGAGCAATTGACTTCCTAATAAAATTACCCACGCTCAGATTATGGTTGTACTTCTTACAAATCAATATCTCAGCTCCAGCGGTCGCAACATAGGCTGGTAAAGTAGACATAGTGGATAATAGCATTATAAATTGATACGCTGCATTTAATCCATTTACGTAATTTAGAATTAATAAGAGATTGGTCAGTATACCTGCAATAATCAGTGACATTTCTGGTGTACCATACTTCAAATTCATCTTCTTAAAAATAGCCGGAAATGTCTTGTCAACCGCACATGCATAGGAACATCTCGCTGTAACTATGGCACACCCTGTTGCTGCTCCTAATGTTGAAATAACAACTCCAACAGAAATAAATATACCGCCCCATCTACCGCCGGTCATTAGATTTAACATCTCAGCTATAGGTGCCTTTGAATCCGCAAGCTGATTCTGAGGTACAACACCAAACGAAATAGTACTAATCAGTATATAAATAATTGCCACAAAGATTGTCCCAAAAATTGTGGCCCTTTTAATGAATACAGGCGCATTTTTAGTTTCCTCCGCAGGGAATACACCCATTTCCAATCCCATGAAAGACCATAACGTAACTCCAATAGCCGCGGACAGAGTACTAATCCCTGAAACTTTGGCACTGGATACAGTATTAAAATATTCCGGATGAAAATGAAATAATCCAATCACTACAAAAACTCCCAATGGAATCAATTTACATATAGTAGTAAATACAACAACACTGCCTGCTTGTTTAATACCTTTTATGTTAAAATAAATTATTATCCATAAAATAGCAGATGCCATAATAAAAGCAATCACCCTATTTTCACTAACCACAGGAATTATATTGCCAAGATATCTTATACATCCATTTATCAATGCTCCTAAAGATGTCCATGCACCTATCCAATAAGCCCATCCCACCAAAAATGATGGAAACTCGCCAAAAGCAACCCTGGTATATATAACCGGCCCACCGGTTTTAGGAATTTTTGCCACCATGTTAGCAAAAGTGCCTGCAATAAAAATGCTGATTTTATTAATAGGCTTGAAAATATTCAATATAAAAAATATTCTTTTCTTT
>NZ_FXYI02000216.1:0-5252 GCF_900184915.1 Clostridium sp. HV4-5-A1G
ATTATATTATTAGTGTATATATAAGAGTATATACACTAATTTGGAGGAGAAAAATGAATAATATAAAAAAACTTACTTATTCAGGGCTTCTAACAGCTCTGGCAATTGTAATACCAACAGCTTTTGGAATTTTAAAAATACAATTTGGGCCTTTTAGCGCTACTTTGGCTGCTCATGTACCTATGTTTATGTCGATGTTTTTAGGACCTTTTGCAGCAGTAATGGTGGGGATAGGATCTGTAATAGGATTTTTAGTTACTTCGCCTCTTGTAATAGCAGCAAGGGCAGCCAGTCATATATTTGTTGGATTGGCAGGTGCATTTATGCTTAAAAAAGGAATATCTTTTAAAAAGATCATAGTACTTACAGCGCCTATTCACGGAGTACTTGAGGCCATAGCAGTAATACCTTTCGGGTTTACTATGTACAAGGTACTCATAGTAGTAGGAGTTGGTACACTTATTCATCATATGATAGATGGAGCTATTTCTCTTGGCATTCTGGGAGCACTTTCGAGAAGCTTTAGTCTCAAAAGGATTTAGACTCAAACAATGAGAATATAATTAGAGTAAGAATGAACTGCTGAATGTTTGATTATTCAACAGTTTATTCTTTTGCGCAAATATAAGAAAATGTCCTAACTTAGTAAAAAGAGATTTGTAATATTTCCTTCTTGTGGTTCTGACATGTTATAATGTTAAATATAAAATTTATATAATATCTTATACAGTAAGTACAGGAGTGGGAGAAGGGATACTATGTCTATAGATTCTAGTGAAATGGAAATTGAAAAGGAACATTTGAAGGACACTTTAAAATGGTTGGAATCAGAAATAAAAAATATACAGCAAAATGACAAAAAATTAAAGATGAGCATAGAGGACTTGAGGAAGCAGTCTAGGGGAAAGTATAATGAAGAACTGGATACAAAGGAAAAACTTTATAATATCACCCATAAAAGTCTTGAAAAATACGAAGAAAGCAAAGAAAAACCTTATTTTGGAAGAATTGATTTTAGAGAATACAAGAGCGAAAAAGAGACTTTCTATATAGGCAAATTTGGGCTTGGAGATGTAGAAAATGGAGATGAAAAAGTAATTGATTGGAGGGCTCCCCTGGCGGATTTATATTACAGTGGTGTAGAAGGAGATACATTTTACAAGTCTCCTGTTGGAGTGATAAGTGGAAAACTCAGTTTAAAGAGGAAATTTTTGATTGAAAATGGTAATTTAAAAGATGCCTTTGATGATGGAGTAAACGAGATATTACTTAAATCTGACAATGAAGAGGGCAATCCACTGGTAGATGAATTTCTAAAAGTAAATTTAAATCAAAGTGTGAATAACAGGCTCAAAGATGTGGTGGCAACTATTCAGAAAGAGCAGAACGATATAATAAGAGCAGAAAAAAATACCACTCTTATATTTCAGGGAACTGCAGGCTCCGGCAAAACTACAGTGGCCCTTCATAGGCTGGCATATTTACTCTACAGATATAAAGATAAACTAGGTGGAAAAGACGTTTTGGTTATAGCTCCCAATAAGCTTTTTTTAAGTTATATATCAGATGTACTTCCGGATCTGGGAGTAGACAATGTAAAGCAAATGACTTTTGAAGAACTGTGCAGTAAAATACTGCACATTAAATGTAAAATATACACCAAAGATAAGAAATTGGCAGATATACTTGAAAATAAACAATGTTTTTCTAAAAAAAACATGATCTACAACAGCCGTATAAGGGGGAGTATTTTATACAGGAAATTAATTGACGATTACATAAAATATATTGGGGAAAAGGATTTAGATATAAGTGATATAAAAGTAGATGATTATATTTTATTTGACAGTAGGGAAATATACAGGCTATACACGAAGGATATGAAATATTTGCCTGAAAATCAAAAAAAATATAAGATAAAAAAATATTTCGAGTTGAAGATAGATGATAAAATACATAAAATAATGGATAAAATAGATTTTCTATATGATTATAAAATTGCCAGATTAAAAAAAACTATGAAAGACAGCGCAGGTAGGAGAAATAAAATTAGATTTATCTACGATGAAAGAGATGAAAAGAAAGAATATATAATAATTCAATCGGAGAAAAATTTTGAGGATTATTTCAATAGGTGGACTGAAGTCGATACATCTAAGCTCTATGAAAAATTTCTAACGGACAAGGATGTATTTGAAAAGATCATAAGTAAAAAAGTTTCCAGGAATCGCTGGAACGACCTGGTAAATGAAATACAGGCAAATAAACAGAATAACGTAATTGATAGTGATGATTTAGCAGCTCTTTGCTATTTGAAATTCAAAATAGATGGAATACCCGAAAAGTTCAGATTTAAATACCTGGTTGTGGATGAGGCTCAAGATTACAGCAGTTTTGAAATGACTGTCTTAAAGGAAATAAGTACAGGCAGTTCTATGACTATAGTGGGTGATCTTGCCCAAGGTATATATGATTATAGAAGTATATCTGACTGGAATGATATTATACAGGATATTTTTGGAGTCAACACAAGATATTTTCAGCTGACTCAAAGCTACCGTTCTACAGTAGAAATAATAGAATTTGCCAATAAGATACTTGAGCTTCAAAAAAGTAATCTAATACCGGCAGTACCTGTTTTAAGACATGGGGATTCTCCTAAAATACTTAAATTTATAAACAATAGAGATTTCAGTAAAAGTTTAGATAAAATAGTGAAAAAAGTTCATGACAGTAATAAAAGAACTATAGCCATTATAGGAAAAACTTCTGTCCAATGTAAAAAAATTAGAGATTATTTAAAAAAGTACAGTGCTTACAATTGGAATTTAGTCAAAGAAAATGATAATGTATTGAAAGAAGATAAAATGATAATTCCCTCCTATATGACAAAAGGGTTGGAATTTGACTGCACTATAATTTACAATTGCAATGAGGAAAATTATACCGAAAATGAATTGGATAAGAAGATATTATACGTAGCTCTCACTAGAGCCCTTCACATGGAGTACATATTTTACTCAGGCAAAATATCAAAGATTATTGAAAGTTTTTATAAATAAACCAACCTTATGAGAAAAATTTAAAAAATAGACGAGTTTATATATGAATTTCTAACTTTAGTTTTAGAAGTAGGGGCTCAGCCCCCTATTTTTATTATAGTAAAAAGTTATATAGATTTTTAAAATCAAGTCCAAGGAATAGAGCTTTTAAAATTTAAATGAAATGAATATGTAGTTTATAAAATTAAAAATATCTAACCAAAAGTGTTTTTCCTCTGGTATTCTAAAATTAACTTGTCCAGTTTTTCACTGCATTTAACTACTGTTTCGTCTGTAAGATTACTGTTTCTCATCAGCAGATATAGAGTTTCTTTTAGATTATTTATCTCGATATCTAAATTTGCTAAATCATTTTTCATCGCTATTCCCCCATAAGGTAACTTTACTCCTCTTATATTTTACCAGATAATAATAAAATAAACATATCTTTTATTAGCCAATAAAATACAGTATATTACAAAAATAAACATAATTTCTGTAGATAAGGTGTGGATTATTCTGTGGAGAAAATGTGGAAAAAAGAAAAATGTGTCTGTATATATTGGTATAAAGTGCTATGGAAAAAATTACTAAAATAAAATAATGTCTAAAAGTTTTTTGCATGTATTAATAGCAGATAAGAAATTTTGATAAGAAATAATAATATAACTTACTATAAGTATTTTAAATAGCAATAATAATTAGGGTTCTGTATACAAAAAAGTTATAATTAAAATAAGAAGTACAATTTTGATTTGGTGATTAAAATGGTTTCAATAATAATTCCTGTATTAAATGAGGGTAAAAATATAAAAGCATTTTTAACAATGTTGGAGAAAGTGAAGGGAAAAAAAGAGATAATTTTTGTAGATGGAGAGAGTACAGATAATACTGTGTCAACAGTGAGAAAATGTGCAAAGGTACTGTCTAGTGAAAGAGGAAGAGCAAGGCAGATGAATGAAGGTGCAAAATATGCTAGAGGGAATATACTATGGTTTTTACATGCAGATTCAATTGTAGATCCTAATTCAATTGACTACATAGAAAAAGCTATTGAAGAGGATGAAATTATAGGAGGAGGGTTTTCCCTTTATTTTTATGATTGCAATACACTATTTATGAGATACATATCCACTACTTCAAATATTAGAGCAGGAAAACTTGGAATATATTTCGGGGATCAGGGAATGTTCATTAGAAAAGATGTATTTGAAAAATTAGGAGGATATGCAGACATAGATATTATGGAAGATTTAGAAATATCATTGAGATTAAGGAAAATAGGAAAAATGAAGCTGCTCAGATATGGCATTGGAACTTCTGCAAGAAGATTTAAAAAAAGTGGTCCTATTAAAACCCATATATTAATGCATAAACTCAGGATACTGTATTTTCTAGGTGTTTCATCAGAAAAATTAAATGAAATGTATAGGAGGAGTATGGATGAATGCACTCATACTTATGACAAGAGTACCTATTCCAGGTAAAACCAAAACTAGATTGATGGAAATTTTAACAGGCGAAGAATGTGCCAACCTTCATATCCAATTTTTAATGGATATTTTCAAAGTGTGCAGTAGGTTGGTCAATGACACGGATATATACCTTACATATACTCCAAAAGAAGATTTATCTTACATGAAGGATATGATTCCAGAGTATATTGATACATTCCCTCAAATTGGGGGTGATTTGGGAGATAAAATGGACAATGCCATAGATACTGTACTGCACAAAGGATATAAAAAAGTAGCTTTGATAGGAACTGATATACCAGAAATACAGCCATCCAATATAGCCAGAGCCTTTTCTGTATTGGAAGATAAGGATCTATGTCTGGGGCCGACAGAGGATGGAGGATACTACTTGATAGGTATGAAAAAAAGAAATTCACAAATATTTTCAAGCAGCATAAACTGGGGAAAAAAGTCAGTGATTGAGGGTACTATAGATATTGCAAATAGAAATAATATAACAGTTGGATTTACATGTAAATGTTGTGATATAGATACTAAAGAGGATTTAATGAAATTTAGGGATAAGATGAAGGACAGAACTATAAAGTGGGAAATTTTTCCTCAAAATACCTACAAATTTATAAATGACATCTTATTTAGTAAATACCACAAAATCAAAATCAATACAAATAGTTAGCTTTGTTATATTTAAAAGGAGTTAATATGTTAAAAGATAAATTAATATATAAAATAG
>NZ_FXYI02000217.1:0-5164 GCF_900184915.1 Clostridium sp. HV4-5-A1G
AGTTTATATAATTTATAAATTTGATTAGTTAAACTTATCATTATATAAAATATTCACGTAAATATATGCCACTATAATAGTAGGTTGATTTTTAATTTTCGGTTCGTAACAAACTTTTTTTCATAACTGTTTACTGAACCATATCGTTTTGACATTTTCAGTTCCTCCCTATATTTTTTAAAATTTACGGTTAATGCATGTTGCATAAGTAAAACCCTACAGTATACCGTCCGGTACTGTCCTTATCCTTACATTACTAAACTCCTTGAACTCCTTCTCAAACTTTACGTACTGGCTCTCAAGGCATACAACAATCAGCTTAAACTTATTTGTCCTATTGTAGCGGTTTATTATCTCACTCTGCTTTACCTTAACTATTTTTTCCCCATCATTGGTTACCAGTACAACAACCTGTCCATCACTGGTTGTATAATCTGCATAGGCCCAATCAGGATCGTCGTAATCCTTATAGAGATATCTTACAACCTTCTCCTCTATGTTTTCACTCCCAATCTTTCCAATCAGATTGAAGCCTGCTTCCTGCCATGGAATTATAAGCTGTTCCTTTACATTCAAAGACATCAAACTTTCGTTATATAGAGCCATTACCGTCTTATCTTCGGCCAGCAGTATTACACGTTCCATTTTCCCATTGGAGGCTTTGTTCATTATTTCCTGTCTTACCTCCTGTATATATCTTTTTTTCAAACTTATAGCTCTGCTTACATATTTTGTACTATCTATTTTTCCAAGGTTATATATGAAATAGGACTTACCACTTGTTTTGCTTATTATTTCCCCGTAGTATTTGTCCTTTCTCTCACTTACAATATCCCTATTCTTCAGTTTCCAGCTAGGATATGTATAATACATCTTTTCAATAGCCATCAGTATTTCAGCTACCTTCCCGATACGTGTTCTTATATACTTTCCTGATGCTACTTCTCTTATATTTTCCATTCCCAGTTCTTCTTCAAGGTACCTTCTACCGTTTGCACCAAGACTACAGTATTTATTGTTCTTAACTATATACTTTTCATCAGCCAGCTTTTTTCTCCTTCGTACAGGATACTGAACTGCACCACCATATATTTTATCTATTGTTCTATTGTTTAGAATTCCATATTCTCCTATCTTTTTAAGCAGATATTCATCCCGCTTTTGAATCCTAATCATAACCAGTTCCCTTTCATTCATTTCATGTTTTTTATAAAAAATTATATATTTTTTCTCATTGTTTTCTGCCTTATCTGGCTTTGTTTTATATATTGAAAATGCCTTGAATTTAAAATGGTGATAAAAATCAATTGAGTGCCGTAAAGCACTCTACTTTTGTTTTTTGAAAACCAGTAAATTCAACGGCTACATGTGTTTTTTGTATATACATATTTCACTTAGCAATTTTTAGGTCATTTCTGTACACCTTTTTGAGCCCGCAAACCCGCATTCCTAGGTAGTGATTTTCAAGTGATTTCTGTATACCTTTTTTGGATCAAGAAATACCCTTTTTTATAAACTCGGGAATACTGTCATCTCCAAATATATACAGCTCCATATGTGGATTTTCCCTGTCAAGTAATCCTTCCATTCCATACTTTATAATCTTAAAATTATCATCTTTTATAATTCCTGACTGTCTTATACCATCCAAAAAAGGCTTTATAAATTTGTTATCAACATCGTAAGAACTTACAGGGTTATAGCATTTGAGCCAAACAAACACCTTTTCAAAATGAATGTCATACCCTTTTAAAACATTTCTGGTTTTAGCTTTCCATAATTCCATAAAATAGCCTACTGCCTCATTCCTGGTCTTTATATATATAGTTGGCGGTACTTCAGGTACATATATTTTTATACGAATACCATCATATTCTGAAGTCCAGTTATTTTTCAAAGCATCTCTAAATTTCTTTTCATATTCCGGACTTAATGTTAAAGAACTCACTAATTTCACGTGCTCAGCAGCATTTTTATATAAAAACATTCTGAATCGTTCCAGTGATTTAATCATATCTATCATTTCCCTGGTCTCAACATCACTATTTAACTCAAAAAAAGTATCTATATATTCAATCCTTTCCTCTTTGCTCATAACTCATATCTCCCCCTGTAAAATTAGAACTTAAACATGTCTTCAACCGCACTTGACCACTTGTCCCTGGCATCTTCGGACTCTTTATCCTTATTATCTAAATTGGATTTATCATTATTGTTTTTTATTTCAATACCTGAAGATTTTAACTCATCTATTTCTGAAAGAATTTCTTTTATATCCTGCTTCATATCATTCAAATCATTAATTTTATCTTTATTTTGCACATAGAAATTAAGTGCACTTTTAGTTAAATCTGCTCTTTCTTTATTTGTTTTACATTCTGAAAACAGTTTTCTAATTTCATCATCCTCGTGACTTTTTTTTATTCTAAAACTAATCAGAACATCACCTGTATCCATCACCAACTCCCCTTTTTTCTGAAAATGTTACATAGTAAAATCTTTATTATACAAAGTTCAGATACCCAATTTATATTTTTTGTTACATAATACTATAGACAATTTACTTATATCGTTACATTTTCATCAATTAAACTCTGTAGAATCCTTTAAATCCCGGTATTACAGATATGTTACATCATTTTGTTACATTTTTCATTTCAAGTATATTAATAACGGCTGTGATTACATGCAATTACAGCCGTTACAATTCATATTAATGTCCAGCTTTGGATTTGACCTCAGCAAGCTCTGCAATTTTATGGTATCCAAGTGCATTTCCCATCTGAGAATCCTTGGCCAGCTCCAATTTTAATACTTCGGAAACAGCTTTCAAATAGTCATACATGTCTATACTGCCGCCACCAGATGCAAAAACAGTATTGAAATATGCAATTATATCAGTCCACTTTTTAGTAATTTCATTAAGTACCTTCTCTGCTCTGTCTTTCTTGATATCTTCAATATCCCTGGAAAAATCAAGCTGCTGCCTGTTAAAATATATCTTTCCGGTTTCAATTAATCTAAGCAAGCTGCTGTATATAAGTTCAGTACCATATTTTTCTTTAAATAGAGTACTAACATCATTTTCTATCTGAAACATTCCCCCATCAATAGTACCTGAAAATTCAGGTACATATTGTGGAAATCCATTATCATCTATTCTGAAGACAGCATAATCTACAGTTTTTCCTCCCCAGTCTATAAGCCCAATATAGCTTCCTGGAATGGAATACTTTTTTATATTCTCCCATACGGCTGCATAGATAGCTGCAAGGCCTTGTGGTACAAGTTCAACTCGTTGAAATTTTATATGTTTTTTTATATTGTATTTAGGTACTTCAACGGTCAGGTTGTAATTCAAAAGCATATTTTTAAATATGTCTTTTTGTTGGCTGAAGCTTGAAATTGGCAATCCTGATACTAGGAATATATCTCCTTCTTTTTCAGGAAGCAATATGGAAGATGCTGCTGCCAGACATATTTTATTTTCTATACTATTACATTTATTATCCAGAAAAGTTGATCTGACATTTCTTTCATTTATTGCAGCATTACCAACTTTGAATTTCTCCTTGTACTTACCATTTGAAATAGTTATATAGAGGTTATTTTCAATACCACTATTCCCAGTCTGATTCGAAAAAAATTTTCTGATATCATCATCTACTTCTGCAGATTTATCCTGGGCTATAACCGAGGGAAAGCATACTTTCTTTCCGTTGTCGGCTACACCCTTTGTATATTTGTATCCCAGATCCAATCCTATCTTATACATAGTTGCCTCTCCTTCCTAAAATATATTTTCTCTTTTTGAAAGTTCTGAAATTATATGAATTGAATTTAGCATTATATCCTCCTGCATAAAACTAGGAAAAGATATATACTGCCTGAAATAATTATAAATTGGATGATCCTCTTTAAGGTTTTGTATATATTGAAGGGCATTATCTGCCATTTCAATATCATCCGGCTCATTTATAATTTCTTTAAATTTCTTATCTCCAATCAATACCAAACCTGAAAACCCTCTTATAAAATTCAAATAGAACTGTTCAAAATTAGTAGTACCATGTGATTGCAAATACAGGTGTGTCCTTTGAATTGCCTTGTCAAGAATGACTTGATTCTTCTTCGATAATTCTGTTTTCATGATATGTTTACCTTCCTACAGATATTTTTCTCTTTAACATAATATCCGTATACATATATTATACCAGCCTTGCTGTTTTAAATCTAACCAAAACAAGCCAAAACCGGTTTATGTATACAAAAATTTATGGGACTTTTATAAGAAAGCCCCATAAATATACTTCCTATTTAGTTAGGCTTGTTACAGATACATCTTCTCCCCTATACTTTGACATTACAGCATTGGTTATAGCTGCTCTTGCCTCCCTTGAAATAGGATATACAACATTTTTTCTTGAACCATTTTTCCTTAGCCTGGTTGGAAATCCAAGGAAAATCCCATTGTCTCCATTAACAATCCTTATATCATCTAGTCTTATACTATTGTCAAGAGTAACTGCCACATAAGCAAGTATTCTGTTATTGGGATTGTCCTTTAAAAGAGAACCCGATTTTGATATTCTAATATTTGATATTTCCAAAATTCTACCACTCCTTATATAAGCTTTTATGTTCTTATACAGAATAGCATATATAAAGCATATAAATTATGTCTTATAATTTATATATTCTTTGGGTAATTTCTTGGTATTTTTCTCGGTACTTTTTTGAAAAAAAATTTTAAAAAAATAAGACCTGCCATTACAAGCAGATCTTATTTTCTAGTTTAATTTTCTCTGTTTCAATTTTTCTTTAAATTCTTCAATGGAGTTACTCTTAATCACATCCTCAAATAAAGAATTTAAAGTATCTTCATCTTCTATTTTTTTTATTCTGGACATATAAGACGTATCAGAAAATTTAATCCCAAGCAATTTTTCCAATCCTTGTAATAATCCTTCTTTGCGTCCTTTTTCAATTCCTTTTTCAATTCCTTTTTCAATTCCTTTTTGCTCTACTGCCGGGTCATAGAAAGTTTTAAGCATCCTACTCACCTCTTCACTATAATTTTTAGGTGGAAATTTTTATAATCCAATTTGTAGTCTTTGCCAATAAGTATAATCATAACTATAAACCATATAATTATATTTAATAT
>NZ_FXYI02000218.1:0-5152 GCF_900184915.1 Clostridium sp. HV4-5-A1G
TTGTTATATAATTATATATAAATAATTTGTGTTTTGAACAAATAATGCAGGAGATTGGACTTTGGCGCACTATAGGAACAAAAGTATTAGAGTTATGCTAGAAGTCGGCTAATGCAGTTTTTAGAGGTGGTAAATTTTGATATATATTCAATTGCTTGAAAGTATGGCACTTATAGCTATATCTGCATATATATACAATCAATCTCATGTTTTAAAAAATATGATTAAAGGTGAGCTGAAATTCATAGATAAAATTGCACTTATAGTGTTTTTCAGTTTATTGGGTATTATAGGTAATTATACTGGAGTAAATGTAGAGCCCTATGCTATGGATAATATCAGGCCAATGGGCTCTATACAAGCAGGATATATTGGACTGCACGATGCCATAGCAAATACAAGACCTATAGCAGCTATAGTAGCAGGGTATATAGGGGGGCCTGTATTTGGAGTGATAGTTGGAATTATAGCAGGAACTCACAGATATTTTTTAGGAGGATTTACTGCCCTTTCCTGCGGAGTTGCCACTTTGGCAGAAGGATTGGTTGGAGGACTTATAAAAAAACTCTCGAAAGATGAAGGTTTTAATCTTAAGAAGGTATTTATTGGAGCAGTGGCGGCAGAATGCTGTCAGATGATTATAATTTTAATACTTTCCAGACCGTTTAGTTCAGCCCTTAAATTAGTAGAGATTATAGCGGTACCTATGATTCTCATAAATTCTCTAGGTTCAGTAATTTTTATAAATATAATAAAAAGTGCAAAGGAGGAATACGATAGAATTGGTGCTATAGAAGCACAGAGAGCTCTTAATATTACAAAAAAAACTGTAAATTATATGAGAAAGGGACTTAACGAAAAAACGGCAAAAAATGTTTCTGAAATAATATATGAGATGACCAATGCAGATGGCATATTTATAGGAGATAAAAATGGATTTTTAGCTTATTCTGGAATTAGTATACATGAAGAAAAATTAAGACAGGAGATACAAAAATACAATAAATCACCTGATTATAAAATTATTGAACTGCAATATGATGGTAAATCCATGTTTTTTGTTTGTGCTCCATTTAAAATACCCAACTCAGGTTTTGAAGGAGTGCTTGGATTGGGGGTGAGGTTGAAGAAAAATATTAATCCCTATTTCATACAATTTGGGAAAGAATTAAGTGATCTCCTATCCAACCAGATAGAACTATATAAATTGAATAAATTGGCTAAAGAGGCATCTACGGCAGAATTTAGAGCTTTAAGAGCTCAGATAGAACCACACTTTTTGTTCAATGCACTAAATACCATAGCTTCTTTTTGCAGAACAAATCCTTCAAAGGCCAGAGAGCTTATAATAGATCTGTCCAATTATTTTAGGCAAACATTAAAAAGACAGGAGGATTTTGTTTATCTGAAAGATGAGATTGAATTTATTCAATCCTACCTTTCCATTGAGACAGCTAGGTTTGGTAATAGATTACAGTTAATTATTGATATACCGGATGAAATGATGGATGAGAAAGTGCCTGTATTTGTGCTTCAGCCGATTGTGGAAAATGCTATAAAACACGGTATATTGCCTAAGCCGGAAGGCGGGAAAGTATACCTTGAGGCATTTTTTGAAAATGATGAAATACGTTTTTGTATAACAGATACAGGAGTGGGGATGAATGAAGAAAGACTAAATGAAGTTTTAACTAAATGGCCGGGTATAGGGCTGAAAAATGTAAATGAGAGATTGAAATTGTTATATGGAGAGGATCATGGGCTTGATATAAAAACATCTGTAAATAATGGAACCAAGATTAGTTTTTTAATATCGATGAGGGAGGTTTCATCAATAAATGGATAAATTGAGATGTGTTATTGTAGAAGATGAGATACCTGCTGCAGAGGAGTTGAATTATATAATATCACAGCACAAGGGTATATCTGTAGAGGGAATTGCATATGATGGTAAAACTGGCATGGAACTTGTAAAATCAAAAAAACCTGATGCGGTATTTCTAGATATAAATATGCCGGTGGAAAATGGTATGGAAGTTGCTAAGAATATTAAAAGATTTGATGAACATGTTGATATAATCTTTGTCACTGCTTATGAGGAACATGCAGTAAAAGCTTTTGAGTTAAATGCGTTGGATTATGTCTTGAAACCCTTTGATGAAAAAAGGATAGCTATTACCATAGATAGGCTTATGCAGAAAAGTGATGACAAAAATACAGAGGACGGGAGAATATCAAAGGATATTTTGAATGAATTGATAGATAAAATGGATAAGGAAAAAAAACTGGTTAAGAAAATACCTTGTGAGAGGCAGGGTAAGATAATACTGGTAAATGTAAAGGATATCTACTACTGTTATATAAAAGATGATAAAACCTATGTGAAGGTTAAAAATGATAGTTACTTAGTGGGATATACTTTAGGTCAAATAGAAGAAAGAACTAATTTTTTTAGATCTCACAGGAGTTTTTTAGTGAATATAGATAATATTAGAGAATTGTATTCCTGGTTTAATGGCACATATAAATTAGTAATGGATGATGAGAAAAAATCTGAGATACCGATAAGCAGAAACAATGTAAAAAAATTAAAAAGTCTTTTGAAAATGTAGTAAGAGCTATGATAATTTGACAATAGGAGGTTGATGTTATGGCATTGGCAAATGTGAGTATACAGGTTTTACCTGTAGTTGAAGAGAAGGATCTTTATGGTGTAGTTGATAAAGTAATAGAATATATAGATTCCTGTGGTGTAAAATATGAGGTAGGACCTATGGAAACTACTATGGAGGGAGAATTGAGTCAGCTTTTAAAAATAGTGGAAACTGCCCAAACCATATGTGTGGAGCAAGGGGCTTCAAGGGTGGCATCTGTAGTGAAAATAGATTATAGACCCTCCGGAGTTACTATGGAAGAGAAGATAGGAAAATATAGAAAGTAAGTTAATTGAAAAAGTTTTAGTCGATCTTATGGGTACGGTAGAGCTCTCTCATGAAAAATGGTTTTTATACCGTACCTAAAAATGATCTAAAAATTGGCATAACTTATAGCATTTTTTCCCATCTGCTGTATAGGTCATCTATTTTACTCTGTGTGTCCAGAACTTTTTTGTTTATCTCGCTGCTTTTTTTGGAGTCAGAATAAACTTCCTCTAGGCACAATTTT
Organism: Clostridium sp. HV4-5-A1G; assembly: GCF_900184915.1. Classification (NCBI taxonomy): domain Bacteria; kingdom Bacillati; phylum Bacillota; class Clostridia; order Eubacteriales; family Clostridiaceae; genus Clostridium; species Clostridium sp. HV4-5-A1G. Next base: position 3,166 of record NZ_FXYI02000218.1, read on the forward strand.
TTTTGTAATTTTGACAAAAAATTCTCTAAACTTGATATTTCTTCTTCAATGTAATCTATTTCAGCTTTTTTTTCATGTTGTTTTTTTTCAAGAGCTCTTTTCTTTTTTTTATCATGCTGTATCTGAGTTTTAGTTTTACCTCTATTTTTTTCCTGTTTCTCAAATCTCAATGGATTGTTCTTTTTTTCAATATAATAGGAATAATTTCCGAGATATTCCTTCATGCCATTTTTCTTTAACTCATATATTTTATTTACAGATTTATTTAAAAAATATCTGTCATGGGAGATTACGAGTAAAGTGCCATTATAATTTAACAATGCTTCTTCCAGAGCCTCTCGAGAGGTTATATCCAGGTGATTTGTAGGCTCATCTAGAAGCAAAAAATTGGCTTTGGATAATATCAGCTTTAATAAATTTATTCTACATTTTTCACCACCGCTTAAAGATGAAATTTTCTTGAATACTTCATCTCCGGTAAAAAGGAAACTAGCCAGCGAATTTCGTATTTCTGTGGCAGTTAGTTTAGGAAATTTATCCCATATCTCACCTAAGACTGTTTTTTCAGGATCTAGATCAGACTGCTCCTGATCATAATATCCTATTTCTACATTCCTGCCTAGTAGACATATGCCAGTGTCTTTTTTAATTTCTCCCATAATTATTTTGAAAAGAGTGGTTTTGCCACAGCCGTTTTCGCCAATAATTGCTGTTTTTTCACCTTTTTTTAGCTTAAAGTTTAAATTCTGGAATAAAATATTATTGTTGAAACTTTTACTCATATCTTTTACCTGCAGCACATCATCTCCACTGTTTAGCTGGGTTTTAAATATTACATTTTTAATTTTTTTATCTTTGTCTGGTGGAGCTATTCTCTCTAATTTATTCAGCATTTTTTCCCGGCTTTCTGCTGCTTTTATACTTTTTTCCCTATTAAATGATCTGTATTTTTTGATAATTTCTTCCTGCTTTTTTATTTCCATCTGCTGTATGTTATATGCTTTTAATTGAATTTCATAGTTTCTTTTTTTAAGTTCAAGATATTTGGTATAATTGCCGTTATAATAATTTATATGACCATTTATGAGCTCAATGGTTGAATGTGTTATGGCATCTAAAAAATATCTATCGTGGGATATCAGTATTACAGTGCCCTTATAAGCTTTTAAATAATCTTCCAGCCATTCTATGGCATCTAAATCCAAATGGTTGGTAGGTTCATCAAGTAGAAGTATATCGGGTTTTGTAAGGAGAAGCTTGCAAAGGGCCACACGCGTTTTTTTACCACCGCTTAACACGTTTATAGGTGTGCTGTATTCATCCTCTGTAAAACCGAGTCCCTTTAGGGTTTTCCCTATTTCCGCCCTATAAGTGTATCCCCCTCTATTTGAATAAAGCTCTGAGCAGGTAGTGTAATCATTTATCAGCTTATTGTGATATTCTTTTCTGGCTGTATCATAGGGTTTGCTCATTAATGATTCCAATTTATCAAGTTTTTTTTCAAGATTAACAAGATCCTCAAATACAGTATACATTTCATCATATATTGTATTTGAAGAATCTAAAGACAGATGCTGGGTTAAATACCCTAGAGTTTTAGATCTATCTATATACAGATCTCCGCTATCATAGTTTGATTTATTTGTTAAAATGTCGAACAAGGTAGACTTGCCGGTTCCATTTGGACCTATGAGGCCGACTTTATCTCCTTCATTTATATTGAAAGTTACATCTCCGAGTATAACTTTTATCCCATAGCTTTTATGGATATTTTTACAGCTTAAAACTATCATGAATAATAACACCTTCCTTGATCATTAACATTTTACTATGTATAATGATTTTTTTGTAGCCCTAATTTATTAAAATATATAGATATATTAAATGGTAGTAAATATAAAAATAATAAAAAAGAAACTATTGACATATGTTATAATTAAATAATAGTATAAATTATAGAAATAAATCATTTAGGACTATTTTATTA
>NZ_FXYI02000219.1:0-5113 GCF_900184915.1 Clostridium sp. HV4-5-A1G
ATATAAATATATTACATTTATGTTTTATCAATCAATCAGGAGATGAATAGATAATGTTCATAAAAAAAGCAAAGTATAAATTTAAATTAATATTATTAGCAGGTATTGTCATTGTCATTTCTGGTGCATTTATCTTAGGAAATAAGAAGCTGCCGAAACAGAATGACGCAAGTAAAATTTTAGAACAATCTAATAGAAAATTTAGCTCTTTTAAAGGCTTAGATATGAAAGAAGAAGACATAAGATTAAATTTTAAAATGAAACCTCTGAGTCTTCAACTTCCTATATATAATGATAATAATAGGTTATATATTCCGGTTTCTGAAATATGTAATACAGAGCTTACAAAAGATAACGCTGTTGTTAAAATGAACGATAAATCTGTACGAATTAATCTATTGAAAAACTCCTATTATGAAGGTAATAAGGAGTATAATTTACGAAAAAAGGCCATTGCATCAGAAGATGTTCTTTACCTATCTCTTTTTGACTTCACTAAGTTATTTAATTTGAAAACAGATTGGGATGTTGAAACAAAAACATTGTCTTTATTTTATAATTCAGATATTTTATTACAAAAGATTGAGAAAAAACATGGCAGGCCAGCTTTAATTAGGTTAGAGGATATTACTGCTGGCCAAAGGTATGCAACATCAGAGTCACTGGAAAAACTCCGAATTATAGCAGATTATTTATACCATGAAAATGTCCCCTTTCATGTTGCCTGGATTCCTAGATATATGAATCCTCCAAAAGGTATTGATAATGATCCGTCTACTCAGCTTAGCATGTATAATACAGATTTTGTATTTACACTTGATTATCTTATAGATAAAAATGGAATAGTTGGTTTACATGGATATACACATCAACAGGGAGAAGAAGAAAGTGTTGATGGAATTGAGTTCAATAGCAAAATTAATGCTGGTGAAGAATGTGTTCGTAGAAGAGTCAATTTAGCAATAAATTGTGCTAAAAAGCTAGATATACCCGTATACTTTTTTGAAAGCCCCCATTATGATGCAACAAGGTCACAAAAAAGAATTATGGGTGAATATTTTAATTATATTTATGAAGCATATAGATCTCAGAATGAAAAAGCAATAAGCAAAGTAAAAATTCAAAATAGAGTAGTGAGTTTTATTCCTACTCCACTTGATTGTGTGAATGGTGCAAAATGTATAGATAATATGATTGATAGAATTTATACATTACCTAAAAAAACCTTGGCTAGTTTTTTCTATCATCCTAATATTGAATTTGAATATATTAAGATTACAAAAGACAAATCAGGGTATACCACTTATACTTATTCTGAAGAGTCACCTCTTCATCAATTGTTAAGGGTATTCTCAGATAAAAATTATGAATTTAAATCCATTAAAGACTTAGACACCAGTATCTAAAATACATCGTCTTATTCCTATCTAATCTCACAACTAAAAAACGAACAAGAACAATTAGCAAAACAAATTATATATGCACTGTTGGTTCAAGTATTGTCAACGTATTATTATAAGTATTAAGGTTAGCTTGAGCACCTATAGGTATAGCCATTTTATACGTGCCATGCCCAGATGCTAAATTTGTCATAAGAGGTTTATTCAATGGTATTATAACTTCATTAATTAAATCTGCATATGATTTACCATATGCAGGATCACAATTTGTGCATTCACCCATAATGATACCTGCGCAATCCCTAAGTTTACCTGATAATATTAAATGGTTTATATGTCTGTAGACTGTATTAATAGGTTCATGAACTTCTTCAATTAGGAGTATCTTTCCTTTAGTATCAATTTCAAAAGGTGTGCCAAGGTTATCTACAAATGATGTAAGATTACCTCCTACTATAGTTCCTGTTACATTGCCAGGAACCCTGCTTATTAAAGGCATTCCAGGAGGATTTTCAAGTCTTCTTGGTGAGGTAAGTGTAGATGTAGCAGTGAAAAATTGATTCATGTTGTATGCGGGAGTACTTGGTTTAAAGTCTATTAAAAGAAGACTATGAAAAGTAATTAAATTGGCCCATGTATACAAAACATTTAATAAGATTGTTATATCACTGTACCCAGTGATAATTTTAGGATTCTGTGTGATAACAGGATAATCAAGATATGGTATAATACCTGCGACGCCTACTCCACCTCTTGAGGGTATGATAGCTTTTACATCAGGATTCTTAAACATTTCCATTAAATCAGAGGCCCTCTGTTGTTCCGTGGCTGCAATATATCCATCATAAGAATATGTGTAGTTCCCTAAGATTACATTAAAGCCCATATTTCTAAGAGTTTGTATACCAGTATTAATGACATCTGCAGATAATGGGCTTCCTAAAGTAACTATTCCTATTGTATCTCCTGCACGTAAAATTTCTGGCCTTATTGCCATGTCAATTCACCTTCTAAATAATTTAATGACATATAATTTCAAATTTCCTCATGAACAGAAAATTTGGATTTATAAAATTACTAGGATATTATATGAAGTTACTCAAATAGTTGTTAATTAATAATAAAATGAATTTGAAAAAGGGCAGCATAGCTGCCCTTTTTCAAATTGTTTAATGTTTTATAACTGTTAGAAGCATTTTAAATCTTTCACGGGCTTCAAGTCCATGGGGAATATCAGAAGGCATTATTATTGTTTCACCTGCTTCAACATTAAAAACATTATCACCTATAGTGATTTCAGCTGCACCGTCTAATATTTGAACCATAGCATCTCCAGAAGTTACATGAGTGCTGATGCCTTCACCTTTATCCAGTGAGAATAAAGTAATATTGACAGAAGATATTTGTGCAATAGTTCTGCTTATAACCTGGCCTTCTTGATAAGATATTAGATCATTTAGATTAAGTACCTTGGAAAATTCTACATTTTTAAATAAGCTATTCATATTTTTACCTCCTTGTATAATTGAATTTTTATTTTAGTATAGCGTTTTTAGTGATAAAAATATGTAGCGTATGTTACCGTTTAAAAAATAAGTAAAATCATATAGAAAAAATCCGTAGATGAGAATAACTGGAAGTAGATATTTGTTATATAGGTGCTTATTTTAAGCATTGTTTACAAATAGTGACAGTAAGTTATGGCGAATACTGCATATAATATAAATGTACTAGGGAAATAAATCCTTAGTGAAAAAATGAGTATTACTCTTTAAATAATTAATTGTTTTGTAGAACAGGCGCTCTTTATTTAGAGTGCCTGTTTTGCGCAAAAGTAGGTGTAAAATGTGTGGAAAGGAATTTTAATGTGAGGCTTATAGAGAGGTCAGAAATGCCTCATAGGTATCTTCAAATGATTCATAAGGGTCGGGATTTCCACCGTTTGTACTTTTACATTGATTGCTGCTGTATTCTTGACCAATTGCAAAGAGTTCTCCAACAGTTATAGGATGTCCTGCATCACAAGCTACTTTACAAAAAGTATCCATGGGATCATCTGCTGAACGGGTTGCAAGCAGCTTCTTTTTTAGCAAAGGGTCTTTTTTAGCGTCAGAATAAAGTAGTTCCAATTCAATAATTGTTTTGTTCATGATTACAGCTCCTTACTTTAAATTAATATTATTATAGCATTATATCAAAATTTGAGCTATCATTCTGATAATTTTAAAAATAGTGGTGAAGTGTAATAAAAACACTATTATATCTTAAAATATTAGAAAAAATATAAAATGAGACACCCTAAAATCAACTTTGATATTCGTAGATAATATAGAGAAGTTTATATTTAATATAAAAATTGTATAGAATCAATGGGGTGATGTTGTTGAATGATTATATTTTGGGTATAATATTTTCAATTGGGTATATATCACGGGGAAGGTTAATTTTTAAGAATAAGAATAAATATTTTCTTGAACAAATACAAAAAGTTTGTGGAAATAATATATATGAACAAAAGGATAAGAATAATATACAATATGTATTGAGTACTAAATACTTTAATATAGAAAAATTAAAATCCATAGGCTGGAATAATAGAAGTTCGGATGTCCGAAAATTGCCTGAATTAAATCAATATAGCGATTTCCTAAGGGCATATATAGAATTGCATAGTAGGTTTGATTATTCCACTAGATATAGAAATAAACGGAAAAAAATAAAATATAAGGCTTTACGTTTAAGAATATACGGTAATAAGGTATTAATTAAGGATATAAATAAAATATTAAATATGGATGCAAATACTACGCTAAAATCTCCTCAAAATGAAAAAAATAATAAAACTTCCTGTATATCGTATACGTCCATAAATGAAATAAAGTCCATATTTCAGTATATAGAAAAGAGACCTTATTTTAACAGCTTTTGGGAAGAAATTGAAAGCAAATTGAGAATGCCTATTATAGTGTAAAAAAATATACTTAACAAATAATTAACCTGTATGATATGAACACATAATATTTTTATCATACAATAAAAAATGAAAAGCTTAATGATTAAATTATAACTAACCCTATGAGTACTGAATCCCCAATCAGTACTATTTTTTTATATATTTTATTAATAAATAGATAATTAACAGGATATTATTTGTCGTTATGACACATTATTGTCACAATGATGATGTATAGTATTATACAGACTAAGGGAAATCTTAGTAAAAAATTATATAACCTATGTACATGAATTGCTGTGTAATTTGATTATGCAGCAGTTCGTTTTTTTGTACAAATGCAAAACTTAAAACATTAAGAAAATGTCCATAACTTATTCATCATATAATTAAACATCCCTGTGATAATAGTAGACATTAACTGTGATAATATTTTATTAAAATAGAGATTGTTGACAAATAAGATTAAAAGTATACTACTGAAAATAATTGATATTGAATTTACAATAATAAATTTAATAAATAAAGTACCTGTATTGCCATCGGATTTAAATACCCAAAATTTATTGCAGATAAATCCGTTTATAATTCCAAGAAGATATGCTATAATATTTGCTTCTATATAATTAACGTTGATCTTTATAAGAATATTGTAGGCAATTAAGGTTATAAGTGTATTTAAAGTTCCCGAAATAACATACTTTATAAATTGTTTTCTCTTTAATAATATATTTAAAAACATTTCTTATCTCCATAAAAC
>NZ_FXYI02000220.1:0-5113 GCF_900184915.1 Clostridium sp. HV4-5-A1G
GTGCCATATTATTTAATAATTACTATTTGTTAATTATTATTATAGCACACTAAAATAAATAGTCAATGCTTTTTTTATTTATTTTTGTCTGAATTAGCCCTTCTGAGGTTTTTAAAAAAGATTTCTCTCATAAGCAAATGACTGTGAACATTAAAATCATTTGATGTTTTAAATTTTTTCTTCCTAAAAAATTGGAAATAATCATGAGTTTGATGTATAATAAATAAATATGTGGCTAGAATTGTATGATGGAAAGTAAGACAACTGATTCTATATTTTTTGCACCTTTAGGGGTGCAATTTTTTTGAATGTGTACAAAGTGTTTGATTTGATGACATAGATTTTTTCTGATGAAATAATGTATACTGTATTTAGGTAACTAATTTTTTAGCAGGTGAAAATATGAATGATAAAATAGAGAAAAACCTAAAATACATATTGAAAATAGATGGTATGGGATATCAGGGAGAGGGAATCGGGAAAATAAATGGATTTACAGTTTTCGTACCTGGAGCCCTGCCGGGAGAAAAAGTAAACATAAAGGTGATAAAGGTAAACAAAAGTTTTGCCTTTGGGAAACTGTTTCATGTAATTGAGCCATCTTCAGAGAGAGTTAATCCGTCCTGTCCCATATACAAGAGATGTGGAGGCTGCCAGCTGCAGCACATGTCCTATAGGGCACAATTAAATTTCAAGAAAAATAGAGTAAAGGACTGCCTTGAGAGAATAGGGAAATTTCAGGTGGCTGAGACCATTTCAGAAAATGGCTTAAAATTATACGATACCATAGGCATGAAGAATCCCTATAGGTATAGGAATAAAGTACAGCTTCCAGTGGGCAGATTCAATTCCAAATTGAAAATTGGATTTTATGCCAACAGAAGCCATGACATAATAGATATGGACAGCTGTCTCATACAGAATGAATCTGCAGATGAAGCGGTGAAATTTATCAGAGAGTGGATTGAAAAATACAACATACCAGTTTATGATGAAAAAACCGGAAGGGGAATTGTAAGGCATATAATGATAAGAAAAGCTTTCACGACAGGTGAGATAATGGTGGTAATTGTAACTTCCGGTTCTAAACTTCCAGCAAAGGATGAATTCATAGAAATTTTAACTGGAAATATATCTCATATAGTGAGTATAATCCAAAACATAAATGACAAAAAAACCAATGTAGTATTGGGACAAAAATCTATAACTCTATGGGGAAAAGACAGTATAAGTGATTATATAGACAATTTCAAGTTCAACATATCTCCTCTATCCTTTTTTCAGGTGAATCCGCTGCAGACCCGGGTTCTCTACCACAAAGCACTGGAGTACGCAGGTCTCACGGGAAATGAGATTGTGTTTGATGCCTACTGCGGCACCGGTACCATTTCACTCTTTCTCTCACAAAAGGCAAAAAAGGTCTACGGCGTGGAGATAATAGAAGCAGCCGTGGAAAATGCCAGGATAAATGCGGCAGAAAACGGAATCCACAATGTGGAGTTTATAACAGGTAAATCCGAGGAAATCATCCCCCGGCTCATAGAACAGGGTACAAGGGCCGACGTGGTAGTTGTGGATCCTCCCAGAAAGGGATGTGCCGCAGCACTTCTTCATTCCATCGCCGACATGGCTCCAAGGACCATAGTCTATGTATCCTGTGACCCTGCCACCCTTGCCAGAGATCTGGCAATACTGCGGGATCTGGGATATGTGGCAGAAAAGGTGCAGCCAGTGGACATGTTCCCGGAGACGGCACATGTGGAGACTATAGTTTCGCTACAAAGAAAACATATGTAGAGATCCTTGATTTTAAGCACTTTCTCAAGCATATCGTGTTTATAGAAAATAGTGATAAAAGCCGAAATAAAGAGATAAAAAATTATATCAACGTTTCTGTGGTAATTGATATAGAGTGTGGAGATACAATATTCTGCTTACCTGCTATTTACCTTTTTGACCGGACTTTGTCAAGGGTGCGAAGCACGTAAGCTTGCCCTTGATAAAGAACAGGCAAGAAAGGTATACATCCGGCAGAATAAGGAGACAATTACAATTTAACTATTATAAATAAAAAAGAAAAGAGGCTAAAGTATATAGAATTAAAGCACGTTATTCTAAACAAGGGAAAGACATTTGGAGTGCTGAAATTTTCTACACTTCGCCGTGAGGTGCATATCAACAATGGAGATGTACGGTAAGTGATGAAATAAAAGAGCGTACTTATGGCCTTAAATACCGTGGACAGGGTTGTATGATAAAAGTAAGTATTTCAGCCGCTGTTCCTTTAAAAGAATTTGACTATAATGACGAAGTGGAATTTGTAAATCCTGTAGCAGATACGGCGGCAACTGCGATGCTGATATTCTCATAATTTGCATCAGAATTTAACTGTTTAAAAATGGACATCAAGGCTCCAAGTGTAACACTACTTGCAAAAACAGTTGTACACGTTTTCCCATGAGCCAAATCGTTCTGGCAAATTACGTCATGCTGCTCCACTTCCTGTAATCCATAGAATTGCATTAAATATAAATCTATTATCTTTGGAAGTCTGCCCGTTTTTGCTACTGGAATTAAGCTTTTTATCTGATCCAATTGTTAATCTGATATTTCATAACGCTTTTGTGCCGTATTTGTAACCACCCCAGTTTTTTTATCTTATTTTAACTAAAACTCAGTTCTTATGCAATATTTAGTTTTCAGACACACCCTAATAAATATTAAAACAAAAACAATATGATATTCTAATATATTTTTCTTTATTACATCGTCGTAAGGATTGTTTTTCTATTTATCTATTTTTATCTTTTCGATAGCCGAAGGGTGTTACTCCAGTTTTGTTTTTGAATTTTTCAATAAAATAGCTGGTACTGCCAAAACCACATTGATAAGCTACGTCAGCAATGGAATCGTTAGTTGTAAGCAGCAATTTGGCACTTATCACAAGCAGATAATTGGTAATATATTCAAAAATAGTACATTGCGTTCATGGGATTAGCCATAACCCTAAAGAGTTTACAGCGAAATCTGACTTAGCTGCTGGAGCTAACGTTTTACTTGATGTAGTTGCTAAACTCATAGCGGCTAAAAAAATTATTTTATGAGTGATAGACTAATATGAGCAATGAGGATTTTGAAAAACAGCTTATTGAGTGGAGACATTATTTTCATATGTATCCTGAAACTGCTTTTGAAGAAACAAATACTTCAGATGTAATGATTAAAGGGGATACTAGAAGTTATGCTTCAGAGGTACAAAAGTTGTTAGAAGAAAGGATGCAAATTATTAGTGAGAGAATTTGCAAAGTAAATGGAGCAGAATGTAAATTTGAATATACCCACGAATTCTCACCGACAGTTAACTCAGCAAAATGTGTTGATATTGCGGTAAGAGCAGCTCGAAATGTTGTTGGTGAAAATAATGTGGATGGAAATTGTGAGCAGTGGATGGCTCCTGAAGATTTTGGCACATTTTTACAAAAGATTCCTGGCTGTCTTATATTTATAGGAAACGGCAATGATTCTGATGGAAATGGAGGATCTTTCCCTAATGGATTTAAAATGTTTATTCTGTCTTTTACTGCTGTAGCTTTTGTTTTTTATGGTGTAGAACTTGTTGGGATAACTGCAGCTGAGACAGAAAATCCTAAAAAACCCATACCTACTGCAATTAACAGTATATTTTGGAGAGTACTTATTTTTTATATTGGAGCACTCTTTGTTATGTTATCTCTTTATCCATGGAGTGAAATTGGGGTAAATGGCAGTCCTTTCGTACTTGTATTTGCAAAAGTTGGGATTCCGGCTGCTGCATCTGTTATAAATTTTGCAGTATTGACAGCTGCCTTTTCTTCTATGAATAGTGACTTATATGTTAGTAGAAGAATCATTTATAGTATGGCTTTAGAAAGCAATGCCCCAAAACTATTTAGTAAGATCAGTAAATGTGGATCACCTTACGTTGGAGTTTTAATTAGCTGCGGACTTACAACAATTGCTGTAATCTTAAATTATTATGTTCCTGACAAAGTTTTTGAATATATTATGTCAATATCAACTTTTGCGGTTTTAATTTGCTGGGCTACTATAATTTGTACACAGATAAAAAGGTGCACTTTATTAGGACATGTATCCTATAAAAACATTTTTAGAAGAGAAAAATAAAAAACACCCGAAATATGTGTTTATACAGCTTCAAATCTACAGTATTATGTAGGACAAATTATCCAAGGTATAAACACATACTCTTCTAAAAACGCTTTTTTTCACCATTGAATAAAAATGGTATACTAAGACAGCATATAAACTAAAATGATAGTTTATATGCTGTCTTTTTTTACTTGACTGGAAAAAATATGAAAATTGTTTTATACTCTACTACCTTTTCTTGTTTTCCTTAGGGGGTATCAATTTACGCCCTTCTTGAAAATTTCTCTAATCGCTCTTTGTGCCTAGTTTGTGCCTAGAATGAATATCTCTAATTGATTAACGTGGATTTTTATATTCAAGGGCTTGCTTTATTTATCCATTCAAATCAATTTTTTAAACATGCCTCTTAGACCACCTTTTAAGGAGGCCTAGGCAAATATTTAATTCTCTATAATGCCTAGCTTATAATATACTCTTCAGAGAACTAACCTCTGTACTCAGGGCATTAAGCATATTTCGGCTTGACTTATACGTTTCATGTGCCAAATCCTTGTTGAATTTCAAATCCACCACATCCCGCATCTCTGGCTACGTCATTTATAAGACTTATCTACGGCTTTTATAGACATTAACTACCTCCCCTTATGCTTCTTCTAAAGTACCAAAATATTTATTATAAAGCTCAACTTCATTCAAACTTTTAAACAATTTTTTCACCGTATCATTAGTTTCTTTATATGCTACCTTCTTGTCAAAACTTTTTATAGCCACCGAGAACCAATTACCTCTTCTGGTCCTATACAAAATAGTATCGTACTTAGGTTCTATTATTAGACCTAAAGGGCCCTCTAGTGGATATTCCTTTTTATATTTTATAATCCTTTCAGATTTTTCAGTATCATATACTTTATTATCTATTATAAATCTCATTTATTTTCCCTCCAAAATATAATAAAATTTGTTA
>NZ_FXYI02000221.1:0-5086 GCF_900184915.1 Clostridium sp. HV4-5-A1G
GCTATGTTGCATTTCATCAATTCTAAATATAAATAATATTTTTTTAAAAAATAATAAAAACATTATACGATAATATAGTACAAATTAAATTTTGTTCTAGGAAAAGGAGATGTAAATATGAAAAAAGTCAAAGTAGGTATTATTGGACCTGGAAATATTGGTTCTGATTTGATGTATAAAATTATGCGAAGCCAATATATTGAGTTAGCTATGATGACTGGTGTAGTTGAATCAGAGGGTATAAAAAGGGCAAGAAAGTTGGGATTTAATACATCAATAAAGGGAATTGATGCAATACTCCCTGAGAAAGATATTAAAATTGTATTTGATGCTACAGGAGCACAGCATCACTTAAGACATGCGCCACTGCTCAAAAAAGCCGGCAAAATAGCTATTGATCTTACGCCGGCAGCTGTCGGGCCCTATGTAGTCCCCTGTGTAAATCTTGATAAGGTAAAAGAAGAGCCAAATTTGAATATGGTAACTTGTGGAGGACAAGCTACTGTACCTATAGTGTACGCTGTTAATAGAGTGGCAGGAGCGAAATATGCAGAAATCGTATCCTGCCTTGCATCAAAGAGTGCTGGTCCGGGAACTAGACAAAATATTGATGAATTTACTCAAACAACATCAAAAGCATTGGAAGTTGTGGGGGGAGCAAAAAAAGGCAAGGCTATAATAATATTAAATCCAGCGGAGCCGCCTATCATGATGACCAATACTATATATGTACAGGTTGAAAATCCAGATATAAAAGCTATTACTAAATCGGTAAATGAAATAGTGAAACAGATAGAAGTCTATGTACCTGGTTATAAACTCAGGGTGCCGCCTATCATTGATGGAGATAAGGTGACAGTTATTGTGCAGGTTGAAGGACAGGGAGATTTTCTGCCTAAGTATTCTGGAAATCTTGATATAATAACATCTGCTGCTGTAAGAACAGCCGAAAGGTTGGCACAACAAATTATTGCAGAGGAGGGGAAATAATATGGGCGAAAAGAAATTTATAAATTTAGTGGATACAACTTTAAGAGATGGAAGTCATGCTGTTTCTCATGAGTATGACGTGGAACAAGTTAAAGCCATAGTATCCGGGCTTGATAAAGCAGGAATTAAGTATATCGAATTATCTCATGGTGATGGACTTGCAGGTTCTTCTTATAATTATGGATGGTCTAAAACAAGTGAAGAAGAACTTTTAAAAGCGGCAAGTGATGTAATTGAAAAGGCAAATCTTACGGTACTTTTGTTACCAGGAATTGGAACTATTGAGGATTTGAAAATGGCATCCCATTATGGAGCTAAAGTAGTTAGAGTTGCAACTCATGTTACGGAAGCAGATATAAGTGAGCAGCACATAGGCATGGCTAAAAAACTTGGCATGATGGCAGTGGGATTTTTGATGATGACTCATATGGCACCGGTGGAAAAAGTTGTGGAACAGGCAAAATTACTTGAATCCTATGGAGCAGATTATGTAAATATAGCAGATTCTGCAGGGGCAATGCTTCCAGAACAAGTTACAGATAGAATCAGTGCAGTTGTAGATGCATTGAATGTGCCAGTGGGATTTCATGCACATAATAATTTAACATTAGCTACTGCAAATTCTTTAGCAGCGATTAAAGCAGGAGCAACGTTCATTGATGGAGCATGCAGGGGACTTGGAGCTGGAGCAGGCAATGCACAGATAGAAGTTTTAGCGGGGCTTCTCCAGAAGCTGGGCTATGAAACTGGTGTAGATTTTTACAAAATCATGGATGTAGCTGAAGACATAGTAGAACCGATCATGAAGCGCCCGCAGGTTGTGCGTAATGCTCCTTTGATGCTGGGATATTCAGGAGTTTATTCGAGTTTTCTACTTCATACCTATAATGCAGCAAAAAGATTTAATTTAGACCCGAGGGATATACTGGTTGAGTTAGGAAAGAGAAAAATGGTTGGTGGGCAGGAAGATATGATTATAGATGTTGCCTATGAACTATCAAAAAAATAAGGGGGAAATGTTAAGTGAGGAGTTCAAAAATATTAAGTGGAATCGATAATGGCTTCAGTCGATCTTTGTATAAATCCATGGGTTTTTCTAATGATGATTTAGAAAGACCAATTATAGGTATAGCAAATTCTTGGAATAATATTTCACCTGGTCACTTTAATCTTAACCAATTGAGTGAGCAAGTGAAAAAAGGTATATACAGATCAGGAGGAACTGCTGTAGAATTTGGAGTTATCGGTGCTTGTGATGGAATTGCGCAGGGACATAAGGGAATGCATTATATACTTCCGTCCAGAGAGGTCATTTGCAGCTCAATTGAAATAATGGTGGAGGCACATCAATTAGATGCGATTGTATTGCTTGCATCTTGTGATAAAGTTGTGCCTGGCATGCTTATGGCAGCTGCAAGACTTGATATACCAGCTATATTGGTAAATGGAGGACCTATGGCAGGTGGAGTTGTATTTGATGAAAGAAAATCTGATTCAACGTCTATGTCAGAAGCTTTAGGTATGTATAGAGCAGGCAAAATTACAAAAGAAAAATGCTTATTGTTGGAAGATTTAGTATGTCCTTCATGCGGTTCATGTGCATTTTTAGGCACTGCTAATACAATGGGATGTTTAAGTGAAGCATTGGGAATGTCACTTCCTGGGGCAGGTCTCATTCCAGCAACACATTCTGATCGTTTGAGAATTGCCTATGAATCAGGTATTGCTATTGTGAATCTTACTAAAAATAATATAACAGCTAAACAGATAATAAATAAAGAATCGGTAGAAAATGCTGTTAAAGTATGTTTAGGTATTAGCGGTTCTACAAATGCAGTGCTTCATTTAACGGCTATAGCTTATGAAGCAGGATTAAACATGAATGTATTAGAGGATTTTGATGAATTTAGTCAAAAAACCCCGCAGGTGGCAAAGGTTAATCCGGCTGCTAAGTGGGATATGGAAGATTTTTGGATGGCAGGTGGTATACCCAGGGTGATTGAAAGAATGATGCCCTTGCTGAATAAAGATGTTTTAACTTGTACGGGAAAGACACTTGAAGAAAATGTGAAAAATTATCAATATAAATTTCCGGAAAATAATGAAATTATTAAAACATTGGAAAATCCATTTGGTTTTTTAGGAGGAATAGCGGTATTAAAGGGCAATTTGGCACCCAAAACTGGTGTAAGCAAGCCAGGAGCAATTGATCCTAGTGTATATAAATTCAGCGGGAAAGCTATTGTATTTGATTCTGAGGAAGAAGCCGAAAAGGCGATTTTAAATGGAGAAGTAAAACCAGGACATGTTGTTGTAATTAGATATGAAGGACCTAAAGGAGGACCAGGAATGAGAGAGATGTTTAAAGCCATGAAGTATCTTTACGGAATGGGTTTGACAAAAAATATAGCTCTGGTTACAGATGGACGTTTTTCAGGTACAAACAACGGCTGTTTTGTTGGGCATGTTTCTCCAGAAGCTGCTGAGGGTGGACCTATTGCAATTGTTGAAGATGGTGATCTTATAACTATTGACGTAAATAATAGAAGACTGGAAATTGATTTATCTGATGAAGAAATTAAGGAGAGGTTGAGCAAATGGCAGCCTCCAAAGCCTAAATTCACTAAAGGGTATTTGTCAATCTATTCAAAACTGGCCTCGTCTGCTGCTGAAGGTGCAGTTGTAAAATTACATGCAAATAATCAGTAAATTATATAAATAGGGAGGATAACTAAGATGGATTCAGATTTAAGTAAAAACATCCCAAAAGCTCGTTGGCTTCACATCATTCCACCTGTGTTGCTGGTGTATATAATTGCATATATGGATCGTACTAATATAAGTTTTGCGATGGCAGGGGGAATGAATAAGACACTGGGAATAGCTGCTGATATGTCAGGTCTTGCTGCAGGTATTTTCTTTGTAGGATATATGGTTCTTCAAATACCAGGAGGACAAATAGCTGAACGAGGAAATGTAAAAAAGTTTATAGCACTCACAATAGTTGGCTGGGGAGGATTTGCGATTTTATCGGGTTTTGTTCAAAATTCTATCCAACTACTGATTGTGCGTTTCTTAATAGGTGTTGCAGAAGGAGGAGTTTATCCTGCAATGCTTACTATATTAAGCCATTGGTTTCCCAATGAAGAACGAGGTAGAGCAAATGCACTATTTTGTATGAATCTTCCTATTGGAGCTATTATTACTGGACCATTGTCAGGTTTGATTATATCTGCGTTCAGCTGGCGTTATGTATTTATAATTGAAGGGATTATAGCGTTGGCGTTAATATTTGTATGGTGGCCGCTTATTAGTGATCGTCCTGAAAATGCCAAGTGGATTAGTAATGAAGAAAAAAATTATATTTTGACTAAATTACGTGAAGAGCAAGAAGAATTTAAAAAGGAAGATAAAGTAAATGGGAAAGTACCATTTAAAAAGCTGTTGTCAAATTCTAATGTATGGAAATTAACCGCTATATATTTTTGCTTTACAACTGGAGTATATGGATTTGCACTTTGGCTACCATCACTTTTGAAAGAAATAGTTCATTTTGGAATGAGCGGAATAGGGTTTTTGTCGATTATTCCATACATAGGTACTATAATTGGCTTATATGTTTTTTCAAGCCTTTCGGATAAAAGTAATAATAGAAGATTCTGGACAGGAATATTATTGGTGGTATTTGCAGTATGCCTGATTTTGTCAGTGCAATTTAAGCACGTAGTTTGGCTGTCATTTATATTTATGATAGGATGTGGGGCATGTTTGCAGGCACCGGCAAGCGTGTTTTGGACAATACCACCGATCTTATTTGAAAGTGACATGGCAGCAAGTTCACGTGGATTTATAAATGCATTGGGTAATTTAGGAGGTTTTCTAGGACCATATATTGTAGGGTTCTTAATTTCAAGATATAATTCAACGATTGGGATATTTAGCTTGGCAATATTTTTACTTGTGGGATTTTTTATATCGATGACATTACCAGCTAAAACTGCAGGTGCAGGGTATGAACGAAATTAAATCTGTTTAGAGATTAAATTATATATTTTATTACCAGAAAGTTTTTCAAATATTAAAAATTTTCTGGTAG
>NZ_FXYI02000222.1:0-5075 GCF_900184915.1 Clostridium sp. HV4-5-A1G
ATACAATCTATAATATTATTGTATTAATATTAACAATGTACTTTAATATCATTATCTCTCTACAATATTTCCCTCAGTGGATATTATAACCTCTTTATAGGGAACTATTATTCCAGATCTCAACATTGAATTCTTAACCGCATTTACAATACCACTGCAGCAGGGCACTTCCATTCTCACTACAGTTATACTTTTTAAATCATTATTTTTTATGATTTCCGTAAATTTTTCTTCATAGTAATTTATATCATCCAATTTTGGACATCCTATCAGCACAATATGATCTTTAATGAAATCTTCATGAAAATTCCCATAAGCATAAGCTGTACAATCAGCTGCCACCAAAAGTTCTGCATTTTTTAAATAAGCTGCTTTAGGATTTATAAGTTTCAATTGAACTGGCCATTGTCTAAGTTTCGATATATTTCCTATATTTTCTCCACTCGTACTTACATGTATTTTTGATTTTGGAACCCTGTTTATAATTTTTGCTGCCGTTCCAGGGCATCCACAGGGCAGGTCAACTTTAAGATTCAGTTTTTCTTTTTTCTTCTCCACAACTAATTTTTCATCATAATCTTTACTTTCCCTTTCAATTATGTTTATTGCATCTACAGGACACTCTGGAAGACAATCTCCGAGCCCATCACAGTATTCATCGCCTATAAGCTGTGCTTTCCCGTTCACCAATTCTATGGCACCCTCATGACATGCATTTACACATAAGCCGCATCCATTACATTTTTCTCTATCTATATTAACAATTTTCCTCTTCATTTAAATTCCTCCCTTGTTTTTATGCCTTTATTATAATAAAATGAAATCATATAATCCGTATCTTATGTTACCATTATAAATTATAATCAATATTGAGGTTGAAGAAAATTATGAAAGACATATATGGTGCATTGAGTAACTGCATACTGATGAAAAATTTTTCAGAAAATGAAATCAAAAGCTTTTTAGGAAAATTTAGCTATACTCTTGTTTCCTATTCAAAGGGAGAAATCATAGCTATTGAAGAATCAACTTGCTCAAAAATAGGGATAATTACAAGTGGAACTCTGGAAGTACAAAAGATATTTTCTTCGGGAAAAGTCATTACTATAGGCAGTTTAAGAGAAAGTGACATATTTGGAGAAGTTATAATATTTTCCAATAGAAGCACCTACCCTGCAACTATAACAGCATCAAGAAGTGCATCTGTAATGTTTATATCAAAAGAGGACATATTGAAATTATGTAATCTGTTCCCTGTATTTCTAAATAATTTCATGTCCCTTTTATCTAATAAAATACTAATGCTGAATAAAAAGCTCAAAAATATATCCTATGAAACCATTCGCCAAAAAATAGCATCTTATATTTTAGACGAATATTACCACCAAAAGAGTCCAAAAATAACTTTAAGTTGTACTAGAAAAGAAATGGCTGAGCAACTTGGAATCCCAAGGCCGTCACTTTCAAGAGAACTTGTAAATATGAAAAAAGACAATCTAATAGATTTCAACAGAAACTCTATACTTATAAAAAATGTAGATACTCTCGAAAATCTATTGTTTTAACAATTAGTCATAACCACCCCTAAAAGAGGTGGCTTGCTCCAGCCCTATAAGGGCGTAATACTTCCAGCGCCTAAATGGCGCTGGCTTTTACCTTGTTCAAGCCTTAGTGGATTGATTACTTAACTGTACCCTTAAAAGGGTTTTTCAATTCTTTTGTCGTAATTTTATCCATTATTTGATCATCTTTTTCTTGTTCTCGAATATACTTTGCTATTGTTGCTTCATTAAGTCCTACTGTACTCACATAATATCCTTCTGCCCAAAAATGTCTATTCCCAAATTTATATTTAAGATTTGAATGCCTATCAAATATCATCATTGAACTTTTTCCTTTAAGATATCCCATAAAACTTGACACACTTGTTTTTGGAGGTATCGATAATAAAAGATGTATATGATCCGGCATCATATGCCCTTCTATAATTCTTACACCTTTCCATTTACACAAATCTTTTATTATTTCTTTTATATCTTCTCTTAATTTGTAGTATATTATCTTTCTTCGATATTTGGGCGTAAATACTATATGGTACTTGCATAACCACTTGCTATGTGCTAAACTTTCTGCCATAGAGTATTACCTTCTTTCTAATTATTTTGATGACTTGAACATTCATCATTATAACAAAAAAGGTAATACTTTTTTTGCTTAAGCATTTAATCACACCCGCATAGCGGGCGGTTTTTAGTTTCAGGCACTAAAGTACCTTCAACTTGTTAAAACATAATAAAAAAGGGAAACGAAAAATTGTTTCCCTTTTATTTACTATTCTAGCATATTCCTCTTCCACATCCACCACATAATAACAATAATATTATTATTATTATTATTGAACTGCTTCCGCGTCCACGATCACAACATCTGTGTGACATAAAGACCCCTCCTTATTATCCTTAAATTATAATATATAATTTTAAGTTATCTTAATTTCTTATCTTTTGTCCTTTCTTTTTATTAATTAACCAAAATTCTTAAAACCAAAAGAATTATATTCAGCAAAGTATTAAACATTATTTACTAAATATATTTTACTTTTGTGCAACTTGACAGCTTCTACCTAGCACTTTCTTCCAAAATCACCACAGTCAATGCCACAACACAATATTAAAATTATTATTATAACCAATATTTCCTTTCCGCTTCCTCGGCTACCACAACTTCTACGTGACATAAAGATCCCTCCTTATCATCTTTAATAATTATATTATTAGGTACTCTTTTTTTTCATCATGTGTTCTATACTTTTATAATATTAATTAACTTAGCAAATGTGACTTTTATTTTCTAAAATAATTAAAAAATCCTTCCATTTGTGCTATTGTATAGTTATAGACAATATTATTAAAATTGGGGGAACCTATTATGGAAAAAATCGAAATTGAGAATAAACTTCAGCAGGCTTTTGAAACTTTAATGCCCTACATGCAGTATTTTTTTGATGATGAAATAGCTTTTACCATGTCAAATACTACTCACTTTATAAAAGTAGTAAATAGTAAAAACATAAACATGAACGCAAAAGCTGGAGATCCTCTTAGGCCAAAGGGGGCAGCCTATGAATGCATCAAAGCCAGAAAAGTCTATTCCTCTATAATTCCAAAAGAAACTTTCGGAATTGAAATAAAAGCCATAGGAATACCCGTAAGGGAAAATGAAAAGATAATAGGCAGCATAGTTCTTGTAAAAAGTTTAAAAAGACACTATGAATTCAAGGAAGTGTCTAAAATCCTATCAGAATCTATAGAAAATATCTCACATGCTTCAAGCATATTATCCTCTGGAATAGAAAACACCGTAAAATCCAATAAAGATATACTAGATGAAGTAAAAGATGCTTTAAATAAATCAGAAAATACAGATGAAGTGTTAAATTTTATAAAAAATATAGCTTCTCAGACCAATCTTCTTGGTTTAAATGCAGCTATAGAAGCTTCAAGGGCTGGAGAACAGGGAAAAGGATTTTCAGTAGTGGCAAATGAAATAAGAAAATTATCCAATTCAAGCAGTACCTCCATAAATGAGATAAACTCAACCCTGACTGAAATACAGAAATCTGTAAGCAATATATCAAAGGGAATTTCATCTACAACTGATACCTTTAAAAATCAACTGTCTCAAATACAGGAGCTGGATGCCTCAATAAATAGCCTGAGCACGTTAACAGACAAGCTAAAAGAATTATCAGAATAGTTTTTTGCTGCATAATTTTATATGAAAATAAGCTCTAGGATTTAGAACAATATTATATTTCCTGAACCTTAGAACTTATTTTCAGTAAAATCAGCACTTTACTTTATCTTTTAACATTCTAGGCAAAGTAAGTGCCATTATAAATACATATAATCTTCATGCCATATATACTTTAGATGTTTTTCTTCAAACTGAAATCTGGAAATATATCCCCTATTTTTTTCCCTACGTTATTTAAATTTTGCTGACTTTTATATTTGCTCAGCAGATTTTTTTCATTTCGATCCAAGACATTCAAATCTTCCAGGCATTTAATAACCGTAGGCCATAATGCTCTGGTATTGCCATCTTCTATCTTAATCGCTACTCCTAGATTCATATCTTTAATTCCAATACAATACACACCTTCTGCTCCAAACTTTCCAATAATTTTATCATTAGTATTTTTTATGAGATCAGTGCAAAACCCATCAGTGCCTGCTACCATCTCGGGAGCATTATTCATTGCCCTAAATACTCTATTTGCCGCCTTTTTATAACTTTGAGGGAGTCCATTACCACTGGCAATTCTGGAATAACCCAGTGCCATATTATACAGTGGCATTCCAAAAACAGGTACAGTACATCCATCTGTTCCTATAATGATACTTTCCTCTTCTATGGAGCAAACTCTAGATATTATTCTTTTAATCTCCTTTTGAACAGGGTGCTCAGGTAAATTATAATCCTCCAGGCTATATCCCTCTAAAACACATACGGAGAGTATCCCAGCATGTTTTCCTGAACAATCCGTATAAGTGGGGTTTAATTTTATATGATCCCATAAAAGTTTTTTAGAATACTCTTTATTCAACGATAACGTAGAACCGCATAATAAATTATCTATTTTAAGTCCTAATTTTTTTAATATTTTTTCTACAGTCTTTATATGAAATTCTTCTCCATAATGTGAACCACACATTATGGATATTTCTTCATCTGTAAAAGAAAATTTCTCTGCTGCTCCCGACAATATAACTTCTAAAGTCTGTATTGGCTTTGCTGCAGAACGCATATAAGTTACTTTATGTGAATTTCCCAAACTACAGACAAGATTCCCTTTACTGTCCACTACTGCTATATCTGCTCTGTGAACACTTTCAACCAAAGATCCTCTTGTAACTTTAACAACTATTTCTGACATAAAAATTCCTCCACTAACTTAAATTATAATTAAGTATTCTACTCTAATTCTATTTTTCTTCTAATCCAAAAAAACTTTCACATATTATCAAAGTTCTCATTAATTCTATATTATAGTAAGCAAAAATATATTATAA
>NZ_FXYI02000223.1:0-5062 GCF_900184915.1 Clostridium sp. HV4-5-A1G
ACATTTTTAAAAATATCAGGTTTTCTAGATAATCACATTTAATTATCTTCTCTATATAATAAATAGATGGATTGAATTACATAGCTGTACTTTAAAAACGATTTTCTTTATCAATTGATAATGTTTATTATCTTATATTACTATTGACTTATAAGCTATTTTAGTCTATTATGATAGATATACTTAATTATCATTTGATAATTATTGAATCTTAGGAGATGTTTGAAATGGATGAAAGAGTAAAAACTGCTACACTCTCTATAATTTCTAATAGCAGTTTAATAATTATGAAATTAATAGTTGGGATATTTACAGGCTCGGTGAGCATTTTATCTGAGGCAATACATTCCACTATGGATTTAGCTGCATCCATAATATCCTTTTTTTCTGTCAAAATATCATCCAAGCCAGCAGATAAAGAGCATCCTTACGGTCATGGAAAATTTGAGGATGTATCTGGCGTACTGGAATCAATTTTAATTTTTACAGCCTCTATATTTATAATAATAGAGGCTTCCAAAAGATTAATTAGTGGGAAAGAAATAAATTCCTCCACTCTTGGATTTTTAATTATGTTTTTATCGGCAACTATAAACTTTTTGGTATCTAAAAGATTATACAAAGTGGCAGAAAAAAATGATTCTATGGCTTTAAGAGCAGATGCTCTTCATCTTAGAACAGATGTATATTCCTCTGCAGGAGTCGGCCTGGGGCTATTTTTAATATGGGTTACCAATCTTCATTTTCTAGATCCACTGATAGCTATATTCATAGCTCTCTTTATTTTAAAAGAAGCCGTCAATCTTTTAAAGTCTGCTTTTGATCCACTAGTAGATGTAAAATTATCCGACAGTGAGATCTCCATTATAACCAATACTATATCTAAATACAGCCCTGGCTGCGGCTTTCATAAATTGAGAACTAGAAAATCTGGAAATGAAAGATATGTAGATCTTCATCTGGTATTTCCCGGAAACATGCATATGAAAAAGGCTCATGATATATGCGATAATATAGAAAGCGAAATGGGTAATTCCCTTAAAAATACAGAAGTAATGATTCATTTAGAACCTTGCAATAATGATTGTAGAAATTGTGGACTCCTCAACAAGTCAAAATGTAAAAATAGATAGGAATTGAACATTCCTATCTATTTTAAAATTGATCTTTTTTATTCCACCTCATTTAGAGCTTTAATCAGCTTTCTCACGTTTATTCCATGTACCATGGCTGCTTCCTCTACTGTTTCGGCCAATGATGCAGGGCATCCTATGCATCCCATTCCAAAATCCATAAGTATTTCAGCATAGGTAGGATTTATCTTTAACACATCACCTATAGTCATATTTTTATTAATCTTAGCCATAATATTTAATCTCTCCTTACATTTTTTATTAAATATTCAGTATATATCCCTAATTATAATTTCCAGCATTTTAAATCTATATACAAGCTAAACAAGTGCGTTCAATGCCTTTAATAAATTGTCAACATCTATTCCATGTACCATGGCTGCTTCCTCTAAAGTCTCACCCTGAGCTGCACCACAAGCTACACATCCCATTCCAAATGCCATAAGCGTTTCAGCATGCCTCGGATGTAATCTGATTATTTCACCTATAGTCATATCCTTGGTTATCTCAGACATATTTTATACCTCATTTCATATTTATTTACATACTTTAATCAGCAGGTTTATATAATTACCTCATGAATAGTATAGAATAATTTTAATACTAAAATCATTTTACATCAAGCTTTACATAGATAAAATATTACAATACAATTTATTTAATCTTACCAACTAGTTTAAAACTTGAATCAGTGAGCTGGAAATTATTTTTCAATCCCTCTGTAACATAGACTTCTTTATTTTTAGTAATAAATATAGCATTCAACCCAGATATATTTTTTACATATTCCGCACCTTTATCTAAACCAAGATAAAATATATTCTTTGTCATGGCATCAGCATTCAGAGAAACATCTGTAACCAGAGTTACACTTGCCAAATCATTGTCCATAGGATACCCTGTAAAGGGATTTAATATATGGTGATACTTTTTTCCGTTCTTTTCAAAATATCTTTCATATATACCTGAAGTAACCACTGTTTTATTAGTTACACCTATAGTGCCAATTGGAGTTCCTCTTGCCTTGAAGGGGTTTTGTATTCCTATATTCCACGGTTTGCCATCAGGATCCCCATTTATAGTCAGAATATTTCCTCCTAAGTCCACAATTGCATGTTCAACTCCATTTTTTTTCAATACCTTTACCACCTCATCTGCTGCATATCCTTTTGCAATACCTCCCAGATCCAATGACATTCCAGGTTTCACGAGCATCGCTCTTTTACCTTTTTCATCAAGCAGAAGATTTTTATAATTAACCAGCGATTTTTTTTCATCAATTTCCTTTTGGGAAGGAAGTCTGGCATGATCCGTGCCTATTCCCCACAGCTTCACCAGCGGCCCGATAGTTATATCAAAAACTCCCGAGGATTGCTCTGAATAATATTTCCCCTTCTCAAGTACATAAAAGGTGTCATCAGACACTTTAACAAAATTCTTTCCTGCAGCATCTGCCACATTATCCACTTCTGTTCCCGACTTGTTCACGCTCATTTTATTTTCAATTTGCTTTACTCTGGAAAAGGCTTCATCCAAAGTTGTTTTGGACTCATGATCATATATGGTTATTGTGCATATTGTACCAAGCATAAATTCTGTTCTTGACATAGGTTCTGAACCAATGTCACTGCAGGAAGACAGCGGAATAATACATATCATTATGATTGCACTTAAAAAAATACTTAGTTTTTTTCTCTTGTACTTCACTGAATTGACTCCTTTTACTAAAAATTTTAACCTTCATGACCACTGCCATGTTATTTTAATTTCAATGGCAACCCGCAGACTGTCAAATATACTTCATTACTGTACTCAGCTATAAGCTGATTTACTCGTCCCAATATATCTGAAAATATTCTGCCCAGCCTATATTCCGGCACTACACTTAGACCAACCTCATTGGTTACAATTAATATACATTTTGAGCTTTCACTTATTGAAAAAATTATGTCTTTAACTTCTTCAATAATACAGTTCTCCAGTTTCTCTATTTCTTCATGATCTGCATTGTCTACGTCAACGCCATTTTCCAGAATTATATTGGTTATCATAGTACCTATACATTCCAACATTATATATTGACAACTGCTGTTTTTTATCACATTGCCCAATGCCCTATATCCCTCGTAAGTTATCCAATTGGGGTTTCTTCTGGATTTATGCTTTTCTATTCTATTTTTCATCTCTTCATCCGTGACCACAGCTGTTGCTATATAAAGAACCTTTTCCTTATCCTTTAAAAGCTTCTCAGCAAAGGTACTTTTACCACTTCTGCTTCCTCCTGTTACCAAAATT
The DNA here is from genome assembly GCF_900184915.1 of Clostridium sp. HV4-5-A1G. Taxonomy (NCBI): domain Bacteria; kingdom Bacillati; phylum Bacillota; class Clostridia; order Eubacteriales; family Clostridiaceae; genus Clostridium; species Clostridium sp. HV4-5-A1G. The sequence continues at coordinate 3,429 of NZ_FXYI02000223.1, forward strand.
ATTTTACCCATATCTTTATCCTCCAAACAAAGCACTATAGATTATCGGTTCAGTTCATGATTGCAACAGATACCATAAGCATCGTAACTATTTCCACCATTTCATTATCTGCTCCAAATAAATCTCCTGTAAGTCCTCCTATCTTTCTATTGCAATACAAATTGAACAAAGTTGCTACAATAAGAGCAGTTAATATAACCATAATCATATACTTCAGGTTCATATTGACTATAAAGAGCAGGATAGCCACAGTGATGCACGTAGTGATAAAAATTTGAAATTTTCCTATATTTCCTATAAAAAGATTCCCTGAACCTGTACTTTTTGCCGTTTTACCTATAAAAGCTATAAAAACTATAGAAAATCTGCCTATAACAGGGGCAGCTATTATTACAAAAGAGAATCTAGGGACTATAAAACAAAGAAGGCTATATTTCAAAAGCAAATCCATTACTATGGTAACACAAGCATAGCTTCCTATTCTGCTGTCCTTCATTATCTCTATTATTCTGTTATTTCCCTTAAAAGCAAAAAAACCATCACACATATCTCCCAGTCCATCTATATGTAATGCCCCGGTAAGTATTATTCCCACTAACATAACAACGGCTACAGAAACATTCACCGGCAATATGAGTACAGCCAATTTATACACTGCCCACTGTATTCCTCCTACTATAAGACCTATAACAGGCATAAAAATAGACGCCCTCTTAAAATTTTCTTTCCCACAATTTAAGTTTTTATTTACGGGAATTCTCGTTAAAAATTGAATCATCAAAAGAAAATCATTCATAAACTCCCTCATATAAATCCCTCCCAACACTCCAAAACCGCTAATATGAATTGGCCTATCCAATTAAAATTTACAACAATACAACTAAACATCAACATGAGTTATGCTGTCTATATACAAATTATCATACTCATATTTTACCAATGTAATATCACCATTTTTGGAGGCAAATTTCCAGAAAAAATCCAGATTATCATTTAGTATATAGCAGTAGGCAGATCTTATCACACCTCCATGAGTGACTATGAGAATATTTTTTCTATTTAATTTCAAAATATCCTCCATGAATCCACGTATTCTCGAATAGAACTCTATATAACTTTCACCGCCTGGAGGTGATTCATTTTTCCAATCACTGCACCACTTACCCCACTGCTCTGGATATAATTTTTTTATCTGTTCATAACTTTTACCCTCAAACTTTCCAAAATCCATTTCATCTATTCTTTTGTCTATATTGATCTTTTTAAAATTATGTCCTAAAATTATATCAGCTGTTTCAACAGCTCTTTTTCTCTCACTTACATATACTTCATCAAATTTTACACGATTTAAAAAAGCAGCTGCTCTTTTAGCCTGGCTTAAACCCTTTTCATTTAAGCATACATCCAGCTTTCCATAATAATACCTGTTATTATTTTCATCTGTTTGTCCATGTCTTACAAAATAAATATTCATATAAATTATTCCTTTACTCAGTCAATGATTTTATTATATAGCATTAAAATAAAATATACAAATTAAAAATCAAGGTTTTGTACAGCTTATCTTGACATATCAAAACAATTACTATAAAATTGTTTTTGACAAGTAATAATTTTTATTATATAGTTATAAT
>NZ_FXYI02000224.1:0-4937 GCF_900184915.1 Clostridium sp. HV4-5-A1G
AACTAAAAAATAATAAAAAATACTAACCAAATATAGATTTCAAATTTTTTTACTCAAAATCAATTTATTTTATATATTTTAGAATATTAACCAAAGTTATTGGCTATAATTTAAGACAGTATTGAAGGGGGATATGCATATGAAATTACCAAATCACATAGGTATAATTCCAGATGGAAACAGACGATGGGCTGTAAAAAATAAATTGAGTAAAGAAAAAGGTTATGTTTTTGGTCTAACCCCTGGTATGAAATTATTTAAACTATGCGAAAGATTAGGAATAAAAGAATTAACCTATTACGGTTTTACTACAGATAATACCAAAAGACCATTGATTCAGAGAAAGGCTTTTACTGAAGCATGTGTAGAAGCTGTAAAAATGCTTTCTAAAGAGGATGTTTCCCTACTGGTAGTGGGAAATACCGATTCTAATATGTTTCCAAAAGCTCTTCTACCCTATACCATTAGAAAAAATTTAGGCAGCGGTGGAATGAAACTTAATTTTCTGGTAAATTACGGGTGGGAATGGGATTTGGGAAAAACACAACATTCCCGAACTACAAATAGACATTCCATTATTTCATCTCTAAATTCCCATGATATATCAAGAGTGGATCTGATAATACGATGGGGCGGCAGAAGGAGACTCAGCGGTTTTCTTCCTGTTCAATCAGTATATTCAGATTTTTATATAATAGATGATTATTGGCCGGATTTCAAAGCCGAGCATCTTATAAAAGCCCTAAAATGGTATAATAATCAAGATATAACCTTAGGAGGATAATTGAATTTACATATTACCTTATTACCTTATAGTATTTTATAAAATTTTTAAAAATTGTAATTAAAAGCCGTAATATTAGAAAAACTTTTCACTTATATATTGTGGTTTTTCGAAAATACTAAAATTGAGGTGATATAAACTATGTCAAAAAATAAAAAAAATCATAGAGAAAAAATCATAGAAAATCACGAAACTGCTTCATGGGCAAACATTACTAAGATCAAACCGCTTTCCAAGGTACCTATTCCAGATGAAAACGCGACTGAGAATTCTAAAGAATGGGTAGACAGTAATGAAAAATGAAATCTCAAAAAAATATATAACAAATAGTTATATTATAGGCTAAAAATTATGGATCGCTATTTTTAAAGCGATCCATAATTTTTAGCCTAGTTATTGTATTTGAGATAGTTTCTTGTATATGTCATATCTATCCATAGCATTTTTTTCTGATAACTTAAATAGTTCATCCACCCTTTCCGGGAATGTATTTTTGAGAGATGAAAATCTTATTTCTCCCTCTATATAATCCCTGAAAGATAATTTAGGTGGTTTAGAATCTAAAATAAATGGATTTTTATTCTCAAGTTTCAATAGAGGATTAAATCTATATAGATGCCAATATCCAGATTCCACTGCTTTTTTTTCTTCAGCTATGCTGGTTCCCATACCAGTTTTTATACCGTGGTTTATGCATGGTGCATAGGCTATTATCAGCGAAGGCCCTCTATAGTTTTCAGCTTCTGTTATAACTTTTAGAGCATGATTCATATTTGCCCCCATGGAGATCTGCGCTACATATACATATCCATAGCTCATTGCCATAAGTCCTAGATCTTTCTTTTTAAGGACTTTACCCGAAGCTGCAAACTTTGCCACGGCACCAGTTTGAGTCGCCTTTGAAGACTGTCCTCCTGTATTAGAATACACCTCTGTATCCATTACAAACAGATTTATTTTTTTTATAGTTGGAAATACTTGATCTACACCTCCGAATCCTATATCATAGGCCCACCCATCTCCGCCTATTATCCACTGGGACTTTTTTACCAGATAATCCCTTTTATCCATTATTTCTCTCAGTACAGGATCTTTTTTATAATCACAGGATTCAATGGATTCTACTACTTTATCTGAAGAAACCTTAGATAAACTTCCATCTTCCATCGTGTTTAGCCACTCACTAAAGGCCTCTCTGATATTATCATACTTGCAGTCTTTTAAATAGGAGGTCATAAGAAGTTTAATTTTATCTCTCATCTGCTTTACAGCCAAAAACATACCATAGCCATATTCAGCATTGTCTTCAAACAGTGAGTTCCCCCAAGATGGACCCTTTCCATTTAAATTCTTAGTGTAGGCCATAGATGGTGCGCTTGCACCCCATATAGATGAGCAGCCTGTGGCATTTGCAATCATCATTCTTTCTCCAAAGAGCTGAGTTATAAGTCTTACATAAGGAGTCTCACCGCACCCAGGGCAGGCCCCATTAAACTCAAGAAGCGGTTTTATAAACTGACTTCCCTTTAAGGTATTCCTGCTCATTACATCCTCTTTTGAGACTATACTCATAGCATAATCCCAATTTTTCGATTCCACTTCCATCTTCTCTTCCAGTGGTTTCATAACAAGAGCTTTTCCCGGTGCCGGACATACATCCGCACAATTTCCACAGCCAGTGCAATCCATAGGACTTACCTGTATGCGAAAATTAAATTTTTCCAGCCCCCTGCCCACAGCTTTTTTACTCTCAAAACTTTCAGGTGAATTTTCTATCTCATCCTCATCTAGAAGGAATGACCTTATAGTAGCATGTGGACACACAAAGGCACACTGATTACACTGTATACATTTGTCAATCTGCCATTCCGGTATGGTCACTGCTATACCTCTCTTCTCATAAGCTGTGGTTCCAACAGGGTAAACCCCATCAGCTATATTAATGAAAGCACTTACAGGCAAATCATCTCCTTCATTTTTCGCCATAGGTCTTTGAATATTTCTCACAAAATCTGGTTCATCTCTTATTATCTCCATTTCCTCTACAGCGTCTTTCCACTTTTCAGGAACATTTACCTTTACAACAGCCTCCAGTCCTCTATCCACAGCTCTGTCATTCATCTCAACTATATTTTTCCCCTTACGTCCATAGGTTTTCTCTATGGATTCCTTCAAATATCTAATGGCATTACCTATTGGTATAACATTGGCCAGCTTAAAAAACACTGCCTGCATCACCATATTTATTCTGCCGCCAAGGCCTATTTCTCTGGCAATCTTAACTGCATCCACAATATAAAATTTTATATTATTCTGAGAAATATATTTTTTCATGGATGGGGGAAGTTTTTCATCCAACTCCTCTTGACTCCAGGGACAGTTTAATACAAAAGTCCCGCCTTTCTTCAAGCCTTTTAGTATATCATAATTATTTATAAAAGACCTATTGTGACAGGCTATATAATCCGCGCTATTCACAAGGTAAGGTGATTTAATAGGCTTTTTCCCAAATCTCAAATGAGATACCGTAGTTCCACCAGATTTCTTGCTGTCATAGGAAAAATAGGCCTGAGCATAAAGATCCGTATTATCACCTATGATCTTTACGGCAGATTTATTGGCTCCCACAGTACCGTCAGAACCAAGTCCCCAGAATTTGCAGCTTATAGTTCCCTCAGGAGTGGTTTCTATTGTACCATAATTTTTTAATGAAGTATTGGTAACATCATCTACTATGCCTATAGTAAACCTTTCTTTTGGCTCACTTTCCCTCATGTTTTCAAATACAGACAATATCTGGGAAGGGGTGGTATCCTTAGAACCAAGCCCATATCTTCCACCAAATATTGCAGGTGCATTTTGTCTCCCATAAAATATCTTGCATATATCCAGATACAGAGGCTCCCCCACAGAGCCCGGTTCTTTGGTCCTGTCTAAAACTGAGATTTTTCTAACAGTGGAGGGAAGTACCTTTAAAAAATGCTCTTTTGAAAAAGGCCTGTAAAGGTGCACCTTTATACACCCGACTTCTTTACCCTCTTTAATTAAATAATCTACAGTTTCATCAATGGTATCACATACGGATCCCATGGCCACAATTACACATTTGGCATTTTTATGCCCATAATACTCAAAAGGTCTATATTTTCTCCCAGTTATCTTATTTATTTCTTCCATATAGCTCTCTACTATCTCAGGAACTCTTTCATAAAATTTATTGGAAACCTCTCTGCTCTGAAAATATATATCTGGATTTTGCGCAGTTCCCTTAATTGTTGGATGTTCTGGATTTAAGGCCCTATCCCTAAATTCCTGTATTGCCTCATAATCTACCAATGGTTTAATATCATCATAGTCCATGACCTCTATTTTCTGGTATTCATGAGAGGTTCTAAATCCATCAAAAAAATGTAAAAATGGCACTTTAGACTCTATTGCACTCAGATGTGCAACAAATCCCAGGTCCATTGCTTCCTGAACATTAGAAGATGCCAGAAGAGCAAAACCCGTCTGTCTGCAGGCCATTACATCCTGATGATCCCCAAAAATTGAAAGTGCGTGGGTAGCAACTGCTCTGGCGCTCACCTGAAATACTCCCGGCAAATGCTCTCCTGCTATTTTGTACATGTTTGGTATCATCAGCAGAAGCCCCTGAGATGCAGTATAAGTAGTAGTCAATGCCCCTGCTGCTAGTGATCCATGCACTGCCCCTGCTGCTCCTGCCTCTGATTGCATTTCAGCTACTTTTACAGTCTGACCGAAAATATTCTTTTTCCCATGGGCAGACCATTCATCCACACCTTCGGCCATTGGAGTAGATGGAGTAATGGGATATATAGCAGCTACCTCAGTAAATGCATAAGAAGCATAGGCTGCAGCTTGATTTCCATCCATAGTCTTCATATTCTTAACCATAAAACTTGTCATCCTCCTTTATTATTTATAGATAGATATGTATAATATTCATAGAGTCTAGAGTCCCCATGAAATTCTCTCCACCTTTGTTTTTATCATTCCATTTTCTTCAATTTTAGGGTAGAAAGTATATCTTCTTTAACTTATTATTTGAAATATAAAGATTCTCATACATAAATATTTTAAAAATATCAGGTTTTCTAGATAATCACATTTAATTATTTTCTCTATATAATAA
>NZ_FXYI02000225.1:0-4849 GCF_900184915.1 Clostridium sp. HV4-5-A1G
ACTTCTAGCTTCGTCGGCATCGTCATATGTGTTTAAGAGACAGATATAAGTTTATATAAAAATTATATTGATACTTAAATGATGAAACAGCAAAATGAAGAAATGAGCAATTATGGCAGAGAAGATGTCAATTTATGATTTTGGCATTTAATTTCCAATTGCAAAGTATTACGTAGAAACTTTAATTTAGAAAAGGATGGTAAAATGAACAATAAAAGATTAAGTGCTAATATACTCTTATTAATTACTTCGGCTATATGGGGATTTGCATTTGTTGCACAGAGGGTAGGTGCTCAATATGTAGGAGCTTTCACATTTAATGGGACAAGGTTTGCTCTGGGAAGTATTTCGCTTATACCATTAATTATCTATTTTAATGAAAAGAAGAAATACAGCGGAAATTATAAAAATAATGTTGAGATAAATCTTAAAAGATCAATTTTACCTGGTGCGTTAGTTGGCATAGTCCTTTTTGCAGGTTCAACACTACAGCAAATTGGTCTCAGTTACACAACTGCCGGAAAAGCAAGCTTTATTACAGGACTTTATATGGTTTTTGTGCCGATTATAAGCATATTTTTAAAACATAAAATTGAAAAAAGTTTGTGGATTGGAGTAGTATTTGCAGTTGTTGGACTTTACCTTTTAAGCGTAAATGAAAATTTCAGTATAAGTTATGGAGACTTGTTCGAAATTATAGGGGCAATATTCTGGGCTGTACATATTTTAATGATAGATTATTTTTCTGATAAGGTAAATGCCCTGAAATTATGTTGTGCTCAATTTGCGGTATGTTCATTTTTAAGTTTAATAATGGCTCTGATATTTGAAAATATTATTTTGAGTGACATTTCACAGGCTTTGGTTCCAATACTTTATGGTGGTCTTTTATCAGTTGGTGTGGCATATACCTTGCAGGCGATAGCTCAGAAAAATGCTAAGCCATCTCATGCTGCTATTATATTAAGTATGGAATCAGTATTTGGCGCTGTAGGAGGGGTACTCTTACTTGGAGAGAACATGAGCGGTAGAGGATATACAGGTTGTGCCCTTATATTGGTAGGAATAATTGTATCACAATTGAATTCCATTCAAAATGAACATAAAGCGATTTGTTCAGGATTTAAGGAGGAAAAATATCATGCGTAAATTATCGCAGGAGAAATTTAAAGAAATATTAAAAACTAGGAGAGCGAAAGAAAGGCTTGTTTTAAAAGAGATAGAGCTTTTTAATATGGATTTTACAAACTTGGATTTATCTAATATTGATTTTTCTTTCAGTGTATTTCATAAAATTAGGTTTGATGAGGCAAGCCTAGAGTACAGCAGTGTTTTTAATGCACTATTTGATGAATGTACCGCACGTAAGACGAATTTTAGGCATGCAAATTTGGAATGCGCAGCGCTTCGATATGCAGATATGACAGGTTGTAATATTGAAGGTGCAAATTTATATGGTGCAGTACTGGAGCATGCTAAATTGGAAGGTATTATTTCAGATGAGAATACAAAATGGTTTCGCTTGCATTGTCCAGAGAAGGGAGCCTTTCTTGGATATAAGAAGTGTTTTAATGATCTTTTGGTACAGCTTCTAATACCGGCAGATGCAAAGCGCAGTTCTGCTACTTTACCTTCTTGCCGCTGCAGCAGGGCAAAAGTGCTTACGATCAAAAGCTTCGACTATGAGGAAAGTTACAAGGAAGCTTGGTCTTTGGTAGATGAAAATTTTGTTTATCGTGTGGGTGAGTGGGTAGAAGTAGAAAATTTTAATGAGGATAGATGGATGGATTCTACTACGGGCATTCATTTTTGGATGACAAGAGAAGAGGCGAAGAAGTATTAGAATTAAGCATTTTCAATTAAAGTACTAAATTTCATTGAAAGGAGTATATTTATGACCAATTATTTTGATTTAATTGCACAGCGTGAGAGCTGCAGAAATTATCTGGATAAGCAGGTTGAAAAGGAAAAATTAATTTCCTGCATAGAGGCGTGTCGAATTGCCCCTTCAGCTTGTAACGAGCAGCCCTGGAAATTCATAGTTGTTAATAATAGGGAACTATCTTTTAAAGTGGCAAAGTGTCTCCAGGATATAGGTATGAACAAATTTACGGATAAATGTCCTGCCTTTGTCATTGTACTGGAGGAGAAAGGGGATATTAAAGCGCGAATTGGAGGAGCAGTCAAAGATCAGGATTATTCCTCCATTGATATTGGTATTGCAGCAGCTTATCTATGCCTTGCGGCCACTGAGCAGGGATTGTCCACCTGTATTATGGGCTGGTTTAATGAGAAAAAGCTCAAGAAACTGCTGGATATACCAACAGCTAAGAGGATAAGGCTCGTAATAAGTGTGGGCTACTCTGCAGATACAAAACTCCGCAGCAAAATTCGCAAAAGCAGGGAGGAGATTTTGCAGTTTATAGACTGAATTGATGAAGGTGTAAGAGAGGGCTTTACTTTTATAATGAGCACACAGATTATTGTAATATTTATTTTAGAGAGGAACTCTTTATACTGGAATGAAGAGATAGTCGGCTAAAGAATACACTTTTATTAGGAGGTGAAATAGTATGGAGAATATAAGAGAGATTTTGAAAAAAAGCGGCTGTTCATATGAATTGATTCATAATGATGTACCTATCCGTACTGCAAAAGAAGGTGCGGATTATTTTAAAATTGATATTGACCAAATAGCACCGACTCTTATAATATATACTGCAGTGGGTTTTCATGTATTGATTGTTTCAGGAGAAAGAGGCCATGTTAATTTTAAAGACATAAAGCATTTATTGGGCTGTAAAAATGTAAGATTGGCGACCAAAGAGGAGGTTAAGTACGTAACAGGATTTTCAGTGGGCAATGTTCCTATGCTTGGAATTTCACTGCCATGCATAATAGATAGAAAACTTCTTAAATTCTCATTTGTTTATGGCGGTTCGGGCGAAAAAGACACTACTCTGAAAATTGATCCAAATGCTCTGTTTAAATTGAATAAAGTTGTTGGGACACTGGATTAAAACTAAGTATTTTTAGTGGAACTACGATAATATAACTGGAGATTTTTATAAGGAGATGTATAACTGTGATAAGTTCAATTTTTTCCATTGGGGTACATAATGCAGTGAGCGGCAAAAAGGATAATTCCAGTGACGATCAGATAAAGGCACTTCGCAGTCAGGAGTCATCCATTCAAAAGCAGATAGACAGCATAAAAAATGGTGATATGGATGTAAAGACAAAACAGGAGCTCATGGAACCTTTACAGGAGCAGATTCAGAGTATAGAAGCCCAAATTCAGCAGATACAGATGTCTCAAATAAGCAATGAGGATAACTCTAAGTCGAAGATTAAGGATCAGTCAAGTTTAAATGTATCGGATGTAGATGTGGAGGATAAACTCAAACTTTCAAAAGATACATTGATTTTAAATGTGTCAAATACCTATAATCAGTTGAAAACCATAAATTCCATAAAGAAAAAATTGATTGGAAATTCAAATGTATTGAAATCTGATGCTGATTTTGATGAAAATATGGAAAACTACAGCATGGCAAAAAGAGAAAGAGCTGAAGCAGCATTAAATATGGGTAAAGCCAATGGTATACAATCTAAAATTGGAAAATTGTATGACAATATAGAAGGATCTATAAAAGATGTAAATGGCTTAAATGAAAAATTAAAATATATTGAAAATGGAAAGAATGCAAATGATGAAGTAGGTGGAAGAAAAATATCTTTAGAGAATGATTTTACTAAAAAGGTAAATGACATAGATGAATTTGTATGATAAAATTGTGATGATAATTTTGTTATTTATCAGTTATCAGCTGGTAGTTTAAATTGAAAAGATAGCGTTTTTTTAAATAAAACGAAGGAAGGTGAAAATATGGATATACCTAAATTGTCGATGGCTATGAGCCAGTTAAATGTGTCAACTGCGGTAAGTACAGCTTTAACAAAAAAAATATTGGATAATGGACAGAAAAATGCTCAGCAGATTATAGAGAGTATCGACCAGATTCAAGACACGAATCTTGGAACAAATTTTGATGTGAGCGCATAAAGGATTTGGTATTGAATGAGTACAGAATTGATATTAAGAAAAGCGGTCATACAGGATTTGGCCGATGTAGTAAAAATTTTTAAAGCTGCTATTCGAGTAATGAATGACAATGGAATTGATCAATGGGATAGTATATATCCAGATAGAGAGATTTTAAAAGAAGATATTCTAAAAAGTCAAATGTTTTTAGGAAAAATTAATGACAGAATAGCATTTGTGGTTGTTATAAATCAAGAATGCAATGAAGAGTATAAAAATGGAAACTGGAGGTATGAAGGAGATCCTTTTGTTATAATTCATAGATTATGTGTTAATCCAGATTTTCAACATCAGGGAATTGGCAAATGTACCCTCATGTTGATTGAGAGAATGTTAAAGAAGAAAAATATAAAATCTATAAGATTAGATGCTTTTTCCTTAAATCCGATTGCCTTAAAATTGTATGATAAAAATGGCTATAAGAGGGTAGGAAAAATAAATCTTAGAAAAGGAATATTTTACTTATATGAAAAAAAAATAAAGATATAAATTATTGACATAGTATCTACAATATGAAATTGAATAAAATTTAAACATCGGAGATTGATGATACCGATGTAAAGTAAGCAGTCAATGTATTGGATTATAGATATTTTGATTCATATGAAACCTAAATATTTTAATAATTTTGACAAAAAGGGCGTAATTCTCCTATCTTCTATAAGTTGGAGATGAATAGTCCTTGTTATTTTAGGTTCGATGCCTAAAATAATAACTACTTGACGAATTATTATATATGATGTA
>NZ_FXYI02000226.1:0-4827 GCF_900184915.1 Clostridium sp. HV4-5-A1G
AAGTGTATTAATCATATATATTCAAAATATGATATAAACCCTACAATTTATACATCTTAAAATATTCTTTATTGAATAAATTGAGGGGACTAATCCCTTCAATTTATTAGTCAGTTATTAATTCTGGTGGAGTATGAACCATGGAATATTTTCTTTCTACACATATATCAAATGGTTCAGCAACTGACTGATATCCTATTCCATAGGTTGCATAACCTTTATATCCTCCACATACAGATGTGGTAGCAACATGTTCTTCAATTGCATTTAAATACTCTTGATCTGCAGATGCACTTGAATATCTTTCCTGTCCAGCACCTAAAAAAGCTGCACTTTTAAAAGGATAAATAAGTTCATTAGTATCTGGAGCGCGACACTCCAAATCTTGATCCCATTGATAAGGTGATACATAAAGTCTAAGGTCTTCTATTTCACCTAAATGGTATAAGTATAAGCAAGCTGCAGCTGTTGCTCTATGGTCAGGGTGTGAATCCATATGGCTGTGACATTTAACAGCTATAGAAGTTGTATCTACACCTGTTCTGTTACTTACTTGATTTAAAAGATCTCTTACTCTAGATACAATTTCTTGGTTAACATGGTTATACCTTATATCATTTCCCATATAGCCTACATCCCATCCTTTAGTGCTATCAGTTATATTATAATTAGGATCTGCATTTGCAGTATGATCTACTATTCTTCCTTCTGAAGCCTCTAATCTAGCAGTTATACCCATATCGGTCATAGCGTTTCCAGATTCTTGATCCCTTACATTAATAAACCATTCTAATGAATAATCTGGATTATTAATATAATTATTCTTAACATTTGTGGCGCTACCATCTGTAATTGTTGCCACATAGACCATAAATCCATTAGCTAGGTGGTTTATTATTCCACCTCCGAAAGAAAGTATTTCATCATCCTGATGAGCTGGTAAAAATAAAGCTGCTTTTGTCATAATATTATTCCTCCTAAACTTAAATTCTTTTATGCTGCAAATTAATTTGCTATACAATATATAAAAAGAGGAAAACAGCCATAATGTAAACTATTTTTTTATACAATTTTAATTCAACCTATAAAAAACTGTAACTGGAAATTTTGATTTTCAGTTACAGTTTTTATATTGCAATACAATTAATTTTAATATTTTATACAAAGCACTATCTTTTAAAGTATACTAAATCCAATTATTTGAAAGTCTTTAAGTATTGTAAAAATTATTAACTATAATCAGGTTTACCACCTAAACAAGTGTTTTCAGTACCATCAATTCTTACCTTAAAGTATGCACGTGTATTGCCATAATATATCCAACCATTTTCTATTTTAGTTATATAATATTGCATGCCAGTAGGACGAGATCCTTGATTATTATATTTTGTTGTATCTAGTAAGACAGTATACCCGGTCAAGTCCTTTTTTATTTTGCATAAGAATGATTCCTTTATCTCCCATTCATCTCCAACACGCATGCTATATTCTTTATGGTAATATACCCAATCTCCATCTACAATAACACTATTTACATTATCTGTGTAACTAGTAGTGTTATTATCGGTTTCAAATCGACTAATTGCAAGGCTGCCTATAATAGTATCATTTATAGAACTAGTACCACCTAAGACTCTAAAAGGCTTATTTAAGCTTGAAAAGTTACGAATACTTAAAATATTATCGTAATTATGAATATCATCATCATTATAAATATCATCATTATGAATAGTAAATGCTTCCAAAGAACCATTTACCAATGCAATAGCAGAAGAATTTTTAGCAGCCAAAGCTGAACCTGCCAAAGCATCAGGAAAATTTTCACCACTTGCTAAGTAAATATTACTAAGGTTTAGATCATTCCTAAACTTATTTAATACTGCAATATTAGTATCATATCTGCTGCTGCCATTATAAACATAATTGCTGTTCCATATTCTCTCGCTGTTAGGAAAACTATTTGCAATATTATCGCTTACTACATCCTTTTCTCCTATAATATATGTTTTTGTTATTTTGTTATTCTTTACATAATTAGCTGCAGACTCAGGTAAAGTATTTGGCAGCGTTAGTATAATTGGCATAGATTTTTCAGCAGCAATAGGTGCTATAGATAAAGCATCAGGAAAATTTTCACCATTTACTACTACAACTTGTCCATTAAAATTTAATTGTTCTGCAATTTTAATGGACGTTTCATATCTATTTTGTCCCCAAAGTCGTGTAGTTTTTATATTAAGTCCTTCAAGCTTATTTTTAATGGTATCAGATATTACCGATGGACCTCCAATAATAAATATTTGTTTTACCCCTAATCTTTGTAATTCATTTTCAACTCTACTATCTAAATCTGAGTCTGGATTTAGTAGAATAGGTGCATTATATTTTTTAGCAAGGGGAGCTGCACTGAGAGCATCTGGAAAGTTTTGTCCGTTAGCTAATACAGCATATTCTGAACCATTAGCCCAACCATTTTTAGATACTTCAATAGCAGTAGCATATCTATCATCTCCACAGATACGCTGAACATATGGAGCATAATTTGCAGCCATTACTTTAGATGACATAAAAAGAGATATACCTATTGCACACAATACAAATATTAATTTGTTTTTAAACATTTTACTCCCTCCATTATTAATACTTTTATATAATTAATGTAAAAGTATATTACAATTGTACCATAAAATAACTTAATTTTATGTGATAGAAATACATTGGATATGGAAATAAATTCAGAAAACTCTTTTGTTGTCAAATTTAAATTTTCACGTTCTACTTTTATTCCTTCTCATATGGCTTTGTTATTTACAGAATTTTTTATTTAGAATCATCCCGCAATTTAATTTTATAGGTTATAGTATTATAGAGAAATAAGCAATAGCATATAAAATAACTAAAATGTAGGTGATTTTAAAGAATAGATAAAATTGACGTAAATAAATAATTTATAGATTAAATGAAAAGATTTGAGTTTAATTCAATATGAATTGGAATTATATATAGATTTAACATTTAGTGGAATACAAAATTAATTTTTATGATATAGATTATAGATGATTATCATGGATAAATTTCATTAATAATATAAAGAATACTTGTAATTTATTTTCCAGTTAAAAGCCAATCTAAAGATACATCTAAGGCCTTAGCTATTCCAACTACTTCATAATCTGCTACAAATCTATCTCCAGATTCAATTCTTGAAATTGATATTCTATCAATTCTAATATCCATGAGTTCAAGTTTTGCAGCTAAGTTTTCCTGGGTTAGACGGGGCTTGTGCATACTTCGAGCTTTTTTTACTCTAGTACCTATTATGTTTTTGTTTCCTCCATGCCAATATATTTTCAAAATTACCCACTACCTTTTGTGCTAAAGATTAACTTTTTAAGTTGATTTTACAATTTCATATTGATATAATGTTGCTAAAGATGAACAAATAATAAATATAGATAACAACAAAATGTTAGGAGACGATATATTTTGGGTGAAATAAAAGATAGATTAATGATTAAGGGAAAGATAGAAAATTTGAGAGAAAAACTTAATAATGATATCATCAAAAATATAGAGTACAAAGATATTGAAAAAAATAAAGACATATTGGCTGCAAGTGAAGAACTTGATAATATTATAGTTGACTATATTAAGAATTTTAATCAAGAAATTTGAAGTATTTTATTTGAAATTTATAGAAAAATGCAATTCTATTTCATAAAATCAGATAGATTCCTATTTTTAATGGGAATCTTTTTAATTTTATACTGCAAGAAATATCAAATTTTAAAGCAATTATAAATAAGAAATTATCATAATTGTGGAGAAAAAAATTGTGCATGGGATCATAAAGTCAAGTATGTTCTCAAATATATAATATATACAGTTTTTGTCCCTCCAGATTGTTCAAAAAACCAGCATTTTAGTTATCTTTTTCATACTCTGAACTACTGTCGTAAGTAGGGGCATTGTTCAGACACTTTTTCGATTTTCTGGAAACAAGGTAATACGTTTGCTGGTATTATCCTGTTTAAGAAGATTTACAGGTCATTTGATAAATGTAAAATAAATATTCATAAATTCTACAAAAAGGAAATAAATTCAGATGTTTGATTATGATATATGTTTTAAAAAAGATTCTGCATTCAACAGATATAAGTTTGTAAAACATTATTTTTAGAATTTCTTAAATGATTATGATAATATTTAAGTAGCCATTATGAAAAAGTATTCTTCAATTAAGGTTAGAACGGAAGGTGAATTTATTTGAAACAATTTTATTACACATACAATAAATCTAATAAAAATATAAATCTAAAACAATATATTTATACAATTGGCTCATATCATTATAATTGGCACAACGATTTGGAATTACTACTTATTATGAATGGTAAGGTAGAAGTTTGTACAAATGGTACAAGCAGAAATTTTGAAACTGATGACATGATATTAATCAATTCAAATATTGGTCATGCAACACTAGCACAAAAACCAAATAGCATTGCTATGGTACTACATATAGACCCGATGTTTTTTAAAGAATATTATGAAAATGTAGGACTTTTATACTTTAACCTAAATTCATCGAAAAAAACTAGAAATGAGAAACAATTTGTGTTGATAAGATCTTATCTTTCTCAAATGATTCTATGTTGTAATAAAGAATCTCCAGAACATAAATTACTTTTCGAGAGTCTATTTTATTCTTTAATATATACTATTATTTCATATTTTCCACCTAAAGAAGTTTATTCTGCAGCTTTTATGACTAACCAAAAGAAATTTAATGCAATAAATAGGATGATTAAATATATTGATAAAAAT
>NZ_FXYI02000227.1:0-4518 GCF_900184915.1 Clostridium sp. HV4-5-A1G
GAACCCTGGCGTGGTTCTCAATATCTTGCCCTTCAAAGGCTTACAAGACACAGGCTTCATATAGTTGAATGCTTAACTATGAGGAAGTAAAAAAGGTGCTGCCGAGGTAATAGCTGCAGTCCCGGCAGAAGCACTTACCGCCACAGTCAGTATATAGTCTATGGTGAGGGAGGCACCTGCTATAAGCCCTGCGGTAGTCCCAAGATTGTCCTTGGCTACAACATAGGAGCCTCCTCCTGAAGGGTAGGCATCTATAGTTTGTCTATAGGAAAAAGTAAGCATAAACATTAAAAATACAATGAGCATTGAGGCGTACATCATATATTTATAAGACAACACTCCTATTGCGGGAACCAGTATCCAAAGTATTTCCTCCCCTGCATAGGCCACAGATGAAATAGCATCGCTGGACATTATGGGGAGTCCCCAGAATACACTGAATTTTTCCTTTTTTAATTCTTGAGTTTTTAAACTCTTTCCTGTTAATCCATTTAAAAAATTTCCCAATTTAAAGCCCATCCTTAACACCTCTAAAAGTAAATTTATCTCTCAACTTATTGTTTTCTGATATGATGTGTTATTATACCATCAATTAGATAAATTTTAGATTAAGATTTATCCGTATGTATAAAGATTGTATAAAGATTCTATTCTATAATAAATCTGATGAATGGTTCACATTGTTTATATGATAAATGAAACTGCCAACAATATTTCTATCAAGTTATGCACTTATGTTATAATGTTATTAAACAATATAAAAGGTGGGTTTTACATGAAATATGAAGTTCTCCATTTACTGAAAAAAAGCAGCACAACATTCTTATCTGGGCAGTTGATAAGTGAAAAGCTAGGAGTGAGCCGCACATCTGTATGGAAATACATAAAATCTTTAAAGGAGGATGGATATATAATAGATTCTTCCTCAAAAAAAGGTTATAGATTAATAAGTTCCCCGGATATACTGACTTTTGAAGAAGTCAATCCATATTTAAAAACAGACCATATAGGTAAAAAAATCCTGCACTTTGAAAGTATAAATTCAACAAACGACAAAGCAAAGGAATTATCTGAAAAGGGCGAAGATCATGGAACTGTGGTAATATCCGAAGAACAGGTAGGCGGCAAAGGCAGATTGGGTCGTTCCTGGTGCTCCCCAAAATATAAGGGAATAAGTCTGTCTATAATACTGAAGCCAAATATAAATCCCATGGAAGCTCCCAAGATAACTCAAATAGCTGCTGCTGCCATGATAGAGAGTTTAAGGGAATTTAATATAAATGCTAAAGTAAAATGGCCTAATGATATAATAATTGGAGGCAAAAAAGTCTGTGGAATTCTGACAGAAATGAGCGGTGAATTAAACAGAGTAAACTACATAATTGTAGGCATAGGTATAAACGCCAACCTGGATAAAGATGATTTTTCAGAAGATCTGCTGGATAGGGCCACTTCCCTTAAAATAGAGACAAATACCAGTATAAATAGGAAATCACTAGTAGGCATGTTTTTAAATAAATTTGAATTTTTATATACTGAATTTCAGGAAAAGAAACAAATCGAACTTTCCATAAAAATATGTAAAAATAATTCTGCTGTTATCGGTAAGAATATAAAGGTAGTTAGAAATAACAATGAAAAGTGTGCAAAGGCACTTGATCTGGACGGAGATGGGAGATTGGTGGTTCAATACAAGGATGGCTCTCTGGAAAAACTTGTATCCGGTGAAATCTCTATAAGAGGGCTAAATCAATATATTTAAATTTTGACTTATATTTTACATTTAGGTATACTATAAAATTTTATTATAGACAAAACTCAAATCATAACATATAGATATTTGTTATAAAATATACTGTCATGTATAATTATCATGAATTAAATCTAAGGATAAAATAATTTGTTAAGGGAGGTTTTATGTTATGAAAAGAGTTTTATCCATCATATTTTCTATATTATTTATTGGTGTACTAGCTGTTGGATGTTCCTCAGGTGAACAATCCTCCAATACACAAAAACAATCTACTGAAAATAAGGAACAAAAAACTCTTACTGTGGATAAAAATAAAAAAGAGGTCAAAATATCGGCACAGGTAAATGGAAAATATTTTACTGAAAATACCAGACATGGTGTAGTTTTTAAGGATGGTAAGAATGGCGAAAAATCTGTATTGAGAGGTTTTGTAAAACCAGAGGATTTTTATAATGCTCTGATCTCCATTGGTGCAAAACCTGGAAATAATCTAGAGGCAAGTGATAAAGGCAAGGGCAAAAAGGTAGAGGGATCAAAATTAAACGTATACATTACTTGGAATGGCCTTGGAAAGGAAATACCTTTCTCAGATATTATATATTCAAGTGATCCCAGACCAATGGACATAAGATTCGGCGGTAACCTGGCCCATGCTAAAAAGATGAATACGGGCTGCATATTATGCTTAGATAGTTGTCCAGTAGGTATTACCAGTAATTCTGCTTATGCATTTGGAGAATCCGATACAGTTAAATTCCACGGTAAAAAGGATGTCCTTCCAAAGGACGGCACAGATGTTACCGTTATATTCAGATTAGCAGAATAAATAGTTTTTTGGGGTACGATGTTTATACATCGTACTCTATTTATTTCATACATTTCAGGAGGTTAAAAATGAAATTTTTCAGCTTAATATACAACGGGTTTATATGGGGGCTGCTGCTCTCCATTATAGCTTTCCAAAATGAATGGCTGGAGATGAGGATCAATACGGGTATAATAATTCCAATTACAATGGCATTATGTTTTATTGTATATTTCATTAAGTCAGCAAAAAAACATCCATTATATAAAATTGGCTTTAAATTCAGCATATTTAATCTGATATCATGTGTTTTAATAACGATTTTAATAATCGGTACAGACAGATTTCAGATTCTGCCAGCTTCTATAATAAGAGAAGGAATACATTACAGCAGCTTAAGCTTTTCTACAGTAAATTTAATATTATCTATATTCTTTATAACAGGACTTTTTATTATATTTTTATCCAGCAGATCCCAAAAACACTTTAAGTATAAATAACTTATAAATGATCTTCATTTCTGCGTTTAAATTATAGTAGAAAAGCAAATTATAATATCAAATACATTGAAGGATGTGTAAATTATGCTTTTAATAAAAAACGTAGAAATATTTGATCCCAGATCTAAAGGTAAAAAAAATATATTCATATGCTTTGATAAAATAGCATATATCTCTCAAAGAATAAACATTCCGGATAAAAATTTCCCCCAGGTAGAAATACTAGACGGAACTGGATTAAAAGCTATTCCAGGACTAATCGATCTTCATATACATATAAACGGCGGTGGAGGAGAAGGGGGCTTTTACAACAGAACCCCGGAATTAGGGCTTACAAATTTCACATTAAATGGTGTTACAACCTGCGTGGGTCTTTTAGGTACAGATGGAATTACAAGAAATATGGAAGGTCTGCTGGCAAAGGCACAAGCCCTTCAGTCCGAGGGAATAAGCACATACTGCTGGACAGGATGTTACGATGTACCAACTAGGACCCTTACAGACAGTGTCCGAGGCGATATTATCACTGTGGATAAAATAATAGGGGCTGGCGAAATAGCTGTTTCCGATCATAGGGGAAGTCATCCTTCCGATGAAGATCTGATACATTTGGCCTGTGAAACCCGGGTAGGCGGACTTATTTCAGGTAAATGCGGAGTTCTTCATATGCATCTTGGAGATGGCAAAAGAGGGTTGACTCCTATATTTGATGTAATAGAAAATTCAGATATACCTTTTGAAAATCTGCTCCCTACACATCTCAATAGAAACAGTCTATTATCCAGACAGTGCATGGAATATTTAAAAATGGGCGGCTTCACTGACATAACAACAGGGATTAAAAATGAAAATGATGATGCCATCAGTTCATCTCAACTGTATCAAACGATATTAAAGGAAAATATTTCTCCATACCATGTGACCATGAGCTCTGACGCAGGAGGAAGTATGCCTTTTTTTGACAGCAGTGGAAAACTGACCAAATTAACCATAGGCATGCCTTCTACTGACATTGACTCCATAAGGGAATCCATTGAAAGAGGTCTCTCCATGGAGTTGGCCCTTATCCCTCTTACTCTTTCACCTGCCAGATTTCTTAAATTTCCCTGCAAAGGTAAAATAGCAGAGGGCTATGATGCAGACTTGGTTTTATTAGATGATAAATTAAATATTCACACCGTTATAAGCAGAGGAAAAATTATGGTTCAAAACTACAAACCAACTGCATACGGAACCTTCGAAAATAAATAAGAGGGTTGTTTTATCCCTCTTATTTATATCCTGCTTCCTTTAAAATTTTTACGGCCTTTTCACCCTTTTGAGAATTTACCAGAATCACAGGCCCTGTGCAGCCCATTCCGCTTTCAGAATATATACCTTTTCCCCATAATACCCTGCAGGCATTGTCCAGTTCCAGTATATCTATCCCCGGTATTGCATAGGTCACAACTTCCCTGGGA
>NZ_FXYI02000228.1:0-4517 GCF_900184915.1 Clostridium sp. HV4-5-A1G
ATATAATATAATATATTAATTTGATTATATATTCAATGCAATTTTAGTAAAATAACTGGAAAAAGGAAAAATATAGCTTATTGCAAAACAAAAATTATTAAAATGTATTGACTAAATTTCATTTTTAGTTCATAATATTTAATATAAGTGAATAACTGGGGTAGAGGTGCGAAATTTAAGAGTAAAGTTGCGGAGTTAAGCGCATTGAAACAACTTAAAAGGAAATTTCGCCGAAGTGTTTAGCTAATGCTTTAATGCTGAACAACTGGGCTTGTATAAAATATGTACAAGACTGTCACAATATTTTAATTTGTGGAGAGCTATCATTCATTACGGAATTAATATTTTTATGTTTAATTGCCTTGAGTGTACTCTCAAGGTATTTTTTATTATAGGCTCATCTTGGTTAATTCACTTATGGGAATTTAAAACCCATAGGGAGGAATAAAAAATGCAAAATGTAAATGCAGTAGAACAACTAAAGGACAAAAGTAATTATAAGCTGAAAAGAGGACTTAAAGCGAGACATTTAAATATGATTGCCATGGGTGGAGCCATTGGAACAGGCATATTTTTAGCACTTGGTGCTACTATTAAACAAGCTGGTCCCGGAGGAGCACTAGTAGCCTACGGATGTATAGGAGTTATGGTATATTTCCTAATGACCAGTTTGGGAGAAATGGCCACATATATGCCTGATTCAGGTTCTTTCGGCACTTATGCTACCAAGTTCGTAGATCCGGCTTTAGGCTTCGCATTGGGTTGGAACTACTGGTATAATTGGGCTATAACTGTAGCAGCAGAAATGGTAGCGGGAGCTCTTATAATGCAGTATTGGTTTCCAAATATACCTGCCATTATATGGAGTATATGTTTCTTGACTTTGATTGTTGGGCTTAACCTATTATCTGCCAGGGCTTATGGTGAATCGGAATTCTGGTTTGCAGGAATCAAAGTATTGACAGTTATTGTATTCTTAATAGTCGGCATAGCAACTATCTGGGGCATATTTAACGGAAAACCTGTAGGGCTGAAGAATTTTACTATAGGAGAAGCTCCATTTGTTGGTGGATTTAAATCTATATTTTTGGTATTTTTAATTGCAGGTTTTTCATTCCAAGGTACAGAACTTGTAGGTATAGCAGCAGGAGAAAGTGAGGATCCAGAAAAAAACATACCAAGAGCAATAAACACTATATTTTGGAGAATACTTTTATTTTATATAGGTACTATATTTGTAGTAGGAGCTTTAATTCCATACATGAATGCAGGCGTGAATACAAGTCCTTTTACCATGGTGTTTGAAAGGGCAGGAGTAGCAGGAGCAGCTTCCCTTATGAATGCAATCATATTGACTTCCGTATTATCTGCAGGAAATTCTGGAATGTATGCTTCTACCCGAATGTTATATTCTATGGCAAAGGATAAAAAAGCTCCAGCATGGTTGGCGAAAGTCAATTCAAGAGGAGTTCCTGTAAATTCATTAATACTTACTACTATAGTGGCATCTGCATGTTTTCTCACGGGACTTTATGCTGAATCTACAGTTTATGTATGGCTTGTGGCAGCTTCAGGACTGGCAGGATTTGTGGCCTGGCTTGGAATAGCACTTTGCCACTATCGTTTCAGAAAAGCCTATACGGTACAAAAACGTGATTTCAGTAAATTGAAATATAAAGCTAAATTGTTCCCTTTGGGACCAATAATAGCTCTTGCATTGTGTATTGTAGTTATATTAGGGCAGGGAATTACTTATTTTGGAGCCGATAAAATAGACTGGAGCGGAGTGATTTCCTCTTATATAGGCCTTCCTCTATTTGCAGGATTGTGGTTGTGGTATAAGAAAAAATATCATACCTCCACAATAAAATTAGAAGAAGTTGATTTTGACAGCATTGAAAAGGATATGAAATATTTGAAATAAAAGTTAAAAGTTCAAATGTCAGAGTTCAAATCTGGTGGATTTTCGCCATAAGCTGAAAATTATCACTATTTGATACCCGATATTTGAACTTTTATATTTAAACACAGAGAGTATGAATTCCCCTATAAATCAAAGTAGTGCACAAACATACTGCAAAGGCGGTTATCAATGGAATAAATGCTGAAAGTACCGTCCATTTTAAGCTTTTTGTCTCTTTTTTTATAGTAAGAAGTGTAGTTGCACAGGGCCAGTGAAGTAAACTGAACAGCATGATATTTATAGCTGTAAGATATGTCCAGCCATGGTTTAAAAAAATCTGTTTTAAAGACAAGATGCTTTCAACATCAACCATTGTATTTGTGGATAAATACAACATAAGCAGGATAGGGAGTACTATTTCGTTTGCAGGTAAACCAAGCAGGAAGGCCACCAATATACATCCGTCCATACCTATGAGTTTTCCCAGCGGATCTAGAAACATAACTACATGATTTATTATATTGATGTCTCCAATGTATATATTGGAGAGTATCCATATAACTGCTCCTGCCGGAGCTGCTACAATTACTGCTCTCCAGAGTACAAATATGGTTCTGTCTATTATGGAAGTGTATATTACCCGTCCAACTTGAGGTCTTCTATAGGGAGGAAGTTCAAGTGTGAAGGTGGACGAAACACCTTTTAGTAAGGTTTTGGATAATAAATAAGATATAGATAATGTTACACATATGCCGAATAGTATTATGAGAGTTATAATTACCGCAGGTATTATTTTAGAAAAATTGGCACTTGAGGCAAAGAACAAAGAAGATATTATTATCAGTGTAGGAAATCTTCCATTACAGGGGACAAAGTTATTCGTTACAGTAGCTATAAGTTTTTCCCTTGGAGAGTCTATTATTCTGCAGCCTATTACTCCTGCGGCATTACACCCAAGTCCCATACACATGGTGAGACATTGTTTTCCATGGGCACAGGCTTTTTTAAAAAGATGATCCAGGTTAAAGGCAACTCTGGGTAGATACCCAATATCTTCTAGCAAAGTGAATAGGGGAAAAAATATGGCCATAGGAGGCAGCATTACAGATATAACCCAGGCTAGAGTTCTATAAACCCCTAAAATCAACATACCATATAGCCATTTGGGAACATTTAATTCAATAAACCATTTGGCAAGTACATCTTCGAATCCAAATAGTATTTTGGATAGGATATCAGAAGGTATATTTGCCCCCTTTATGGTTATCCATAAAATTCCACATAACATCAGCAGCATGAGTGGTATTCCATATTTTTTTGAAGTTATTATGAGATCAGGATTGATTTTTTTAACAGCTTTTTTACCTGTTCTTTTTCTTTTAATATAATTTAATTTTATAAATTCAGCTAGCTTATAATTCTGTTCCGTTATATAATCCCTTATGGCTTCTCTATCTGTATTTTTGCATAATTCGTCTACAGATTTTTTAGTGTAATATAGGGCATCTTTGTCAAGATACTTTGACATAGAATCGAGAAAGTTCTCATTTCCATCCATAAGCCTTATAGAAAGCCACCGGGGGTTTATATTCAAAAATCTTTTTTCTACCATTTTTTTTATCTTATCTACTGTATTCTCTATGTTTTTATAGGTTACAGGATTATAGTTCAATTTTATTTTATTTAACGCAATATCATATATACTTTCTTTTAACTCATCTATACCTATATTGTTTCTGGCAGAAGACATGATTACTGGTATTCCCAGCTTTTTTTCTATAGCTTTGCCATCTATTATTATACCTTTTTTTTCTGCCTCATCTATCAAATTTATACACAGTACTACGTTGCAGTTAACTTCCATTATCTGAAATACCAGATTTAAATTTCGCTCTAAACAGGTAGCATCTGTGATTACAGCTATGACATCGGGGTTCCCAAAGCATATAAAATCTCTTGCTACAGTTTCTTCAGTAGAAGATGCAAATATAGAATAAGTACCTGGTAAATCAACAATTAAAAAATCTTCATCTTTGTATTTGTAACTTCCACGGGCATTTACTACAGTTTTACCAGGCCAATTACCAGTGTGCTGGTGAAGACCTGTAAGAGAATTAAATATAGTGCTTTTACCTGTATTGGGATTCCCAGCTAATGCTACTACGAAAGTTTTTTCTTTAGCTTGAATATTGAAGGTATCTTTAAGCGATTTGCTTCTTGTGGATTCAAAAGTTAATCCCATATTTATTCTCCTTTATCTGCTGTATTGCTATCAAAGAGGCTTCTTCTTTTCTAAGAGCAATTAAAGTATCTCTAATTTTATATAAAGTCAGATTATCACCAGGTCCTTTTAATATCACCTCTATCAAGGTCCCCTTGGTAATGCCAAGTGCCATCATTCTTTCCCTAAGTAGATTTTTTGAGAAGAGCTGTTTTACCATTACTGTTTTGCCTACATTCACATGACAAAGTTTTTCCACATTAATTCCTCCTTCCCAGGGCTCGTAAAAATATAAAATTATTTCCCTAGGCTAAAAATATTAGTCTAGATTAAAACTCGATTCAATATTAATTTATGAAATATAAAAATAAACGTGATTATAATCTTTTATAA
>NZ_FXYI02000229.1:0-4478 GCF_900184915.1 Clostridium sp. HV4-5-A1G
ATTTAAGCATATTACAATCTATATGTAAAAATTTTTAGATATTAATTTAAATATTGTATGTATCAGCTTTTATATTATTTACAAAACCGCACCTATACAATTTCAAGTGCATATTGTATTTGGAAAATCGATATCAACAGGCATTAATTAATCCTAACAATTATGTAATACTATGTAAACATAGATATAATTTCATAATGCATATTATTATTATGTTATACCATTTTTTTAATTTATATTCACAATATTGTCATATATGAAATCATTGTATATAATTCATTAAAAAATACAGCCTCATAAAATGCACCACATAATTATAAATTTACCATAAGGGCTGCGTGCAAATGTTTCATAATTTTAATATATGTAATTTCAATTCAACATCTAAATAATTATATTTCTTACTGAAAAAAACACTGATATTCGCCTCAATCAGTTAAAAATACATACGAAGGTTCAGATGAAAAAAATTATTATCTATGGAAAAACTACACCTGA
This sequence comes from Clostridium sp. HV4-5-A1G, assembly GCF_900184915.1. Lineage (NCBI taxonomy): Bacteria > Bacillati > Bacillota > Clostridia > Eubacteriales > Clostridiaceae > Clostridium > Clostridium sp. HV4-5-A1G. The sequence goes on from NZ_FXYI02000229.1 coordinate 499, forward strand.
ACCTAAAAATCATTAAATCAAGTAATTTTTAACTTTAACTACTTTTCCATTTTTTATATACACTCTTGGAATTCTCTTGCTCATCATACAGAGTATTTCATAGCTTATAGTACCCAGGATCTGTGCTGCATCCTCTGCATCAAACTTGAGGCCATCTTTCTCTCCTAGAAGAACAACTTCATCTCCTACATTGACCTCTCCTACATCAGTGACATCTACCATACATTGATCCATACATATGTTTCCCACTACTGGAGCAAATTTTCCGTTAACTATAACCTTCGCTTCCCCAAATAATCTTCTGGTATATCCATCAGCGTATCCTATTGGCAAAGTGGCAATTACACTTTTCCTGTCGGCTTTAAATTTCCTTCCATAACCTACATACTGCCCAACTTCCAGTGTTTTTACATGAACTACATTGGCTTTCAAAGTCATAAGAGGTTTTATATTCAACTGATTCTTGTCCACTTCGTGGGAAGGATAATAACCATAGATTATTATTCCAGGTCTGACCGAATCACAATAGGTATCTGGAAGTTCCATTATAGCTGCACTGTTGGCTATATCTCTCATGTTTATTTTTATACCTTTGTCTGTTAATTTCTCATAAAATAGTTTATATTTTTCAAACTGTTCATGAGTATATGTCTTATCTGTCTCATCTGCTGTAGAGAAATGTGAAAACAAGCTTTGTATTTCTATATTGGGCAATTGGCTTATTTTATAAACTTCATCTACACTGTCATCATTTATCAAAAATCCTATTCTACCCATTCCCGTATCCACAGCAATGTGTATCTTTGCAATTTTCCCCTTATCTACGGCCTCCTTAGACAGCTGACATGCATATTCATAGGAAGGAGTTATGGACTCTACATCATAATCTACTACGTCACTAATAAGGGTATGGGGTATTATACCAAGTACCATTATAGGCGATTTTATCCCATTTTTCCTAAGCTCTATGGCTTCATCCAAAACAGCTACCGCCAGTCTTTCTACTCCATTCTCAAGAAGAACCTGTGAAACTTCTACTGCTCCATGTCCATAGGCATCAGCTTTCACAACTCCTATTAATCCCTTACTACCCACTTTTGATTTTATTTGACCTATGTTGTATGTAAGATTATCTAGATTAACTTCCTCCCATACTGGTCTATAATTTCTAAACATCGACACATCACCTCTATATATAATTGAAAGAAAATAAATAATTTTAGGACATTAACTTAATTATATACCTTTTCTATAGGAATTGTGAATAAAATTATTTCAATATTAATTTATATCAAAAATATTTTCACTCAACTCCACGTTTGCCTTAAAATCACTATATTCCACATCTACTTTTTTTCTTCCAGTAGAATCAAATATTTTCAAGTAAGTTGGCGTATTATGCTTTAAATTCACATATAATTCAGCTTTACTGATGTTTTTATTATTACCAGGTATATCCAAACGCACAACCTGATACTGCTCATTATTTACCTTCTTAAAGGAGTTGTCAATCTTTTCATTGGTATAAAGCAGTGATATATACTCTTCTATAAAACAGAATTTAAACAAGCTATTGAAATTTTTTTCCATACTGTATTTACCACTGTTGTCACTATTTTTAACAAATATTTTATTTCCCCTATATACAATTACTCTGTCTTTGCCCAGTTCAAATCTTTCTCCATATCTGCTGTCATAATACTGTCTGCCGCCGTAATTTATTTGCTGTTTCTCATTTTCTATCTGAATATTCACATTACAGCTATAACTATCTAGGTCCTTTAAATAATATATTATCTTTTCCGTGTTTTGAATATCTCTTCCATGGAATAAAAAAATAGCAAGTAAAACAAAAGATATACCTATCCCCATTAATAGTTTTTTCTTCATGCCACTCCTCCTGATCTAAAGCGCTCCACTATTAATCTATTCTACCATACCCTTTGATATTACTATTTTTTGGGGTTGATCTTCTACTGCATCAATTCTTTTATTGAAAAAGGAAGCTGTTTTAAAACATGACTGGCATTTACACAAAACATATATTGGGATAGTTTCTCTCCAGAGTATCCATGCACAAAAGCAGCTATACACGCCGCTTCAAAAAGATTATACTTTTGAGCCGCAAAAGAAACTATAATTCCAGTAAGGCAGTCCCCCATACCTCCAGAAGCCATAGATGAGTTCCCCACAGGATTTACGGCCACTGCATTTCCATCTGTAATAATAGTATTATATCCTTTCAAGAGTACAATTACATCATTTTCAGCTGCAAAATCTCTAGCTACCTTTATTCTGTTTTTCTCTATATATTGAATATCAAATCCCGTGATTCTAGCCATTTCTCCTAGATGGGGAGTCAAAATCACTCCACATTTTTTGTTCTTCAATATATGTAAATTCCCCATCAGCACATTGATTCCATCTGCATCAATTACAACATTTTTTTTAGATACATTTAGAATCCTATCAACCATATTCAAAGTTCTGTCATTTACTCCCATACCTGGTCCTATGGCAATAGCATCACTTTTCTCTATGGCCTTCTGCAGCTTTGAATCATCTTCCAGCTGAATTGTCATACCCTCTACTAGTTTTGAGCTGAGTACTGGCTGAATATTCTTATAGCAGCCTAAAGTAACAAGTCCCGCACCACTCCTTACAGCTCCCTGAGTGCATATATAAGCGGCTCCTGTAAACCCTTGAGAACCAGCTATAACAAGCACTCTGCCATAATCGCCTTTGTGCCCAAATTTATTTCTCCTCTTTAACTTTTCTTTTATAAAATTTTTTTCTATTATAAATTTAGAATCGATAAATTTTCCAACAGCAATTTTGGGAATTCCTATATCCTCAACTGTTACCTCTCCTGTAAATTTATCACTTCCATATCTTAAAAAACCCTGCTTATACAATTGAAATGTAACAGTTTTATCCGCCTCTACACAATTGCCCATTATCTCTCCCGTATTCCCATTAAAACCAGAAGGAACATCTATAGAAATGGTATATTTACTATTTTCATTTATCAACGATATGACAGAATCCTGTATGCCCTGTATATTTCTAGAGAGTCCAGTACCAAATATACCATCAATAATAACCTGGCTTTCTCTTATACTTTTTCTAAGTCTCACCATATCTTCTAAAGAGTTAACCTTATCCAGACTCATATGGAGAACTTTTAATATATTATAATTTATTTTGCATTCTTCACTCATGCCCTCCTCTTTCCCAACTAAAAATACATGAACTTCTTTATTTAAATTATATAGATGTCTCGCTATTGCAAAACCATCTCCACCATTGTTGCCCTTTGTACAGATTATACAAAAACTATTATAATTTTTTAAATCTATATTCGCAATTACTCTTAAAGCCGCGTTTTCCATTAGAACAATGCTGGGTATTTTTAATTCACTTATAGCATAATTATCTATCTTCCTGCATGTCTCTATGGATGCTATCCTCAATCTCATCCACCTCCATCACTGCATATGCTATGGCATTGTCCACACCATGTGATATGCTCAAATGTATCTTATAATTGCCACATTTATTGGCCATCAATTTAGCTTTTCCCTTCAATATCACATTAGGTCTGCCAGAAGCTGCTCTGTCTATTTCCACTTCTTTAAAATCAAATCCTCTAAATCCGGTACCCATTGCTTTTACCACTGCTTCCTTTGCTGCAAATCTTCCAGCCACAAATTCAGGTCTTAAATTTCTATTTTTAAGATATTCTATTTCATTTTTACTAAAAATTCTGTCCATAAAATTAGCATGTTTACTAATGGCTTCTTTAATCCTCCTAATTTCAACTATATCCACTCCAACTCCAAATATCAAAATTACATTTCACCCCCCAATTCATTAATTTAATTATACCAGTATTTATTATATGTCTCTTATACACATATGACGATGCCCACGAAGCTAGAAGTGTAGATCTCGGTGGTCGCCGTATCATTAAAAAAAAA
>NZ_FXYI02000230.1:0-4441 GCF_900184915.1 Clostridium sp. HV4-5-A1G
ATTTTATAAGATATTTCTTTTTCTTCAATATATATAGGAAATTAGAGAAATATATAAGTATTCAAAGGTTTCAAAAGTAAATTTTTAATATTGCTATATATATTGACTTTTTCATTATTTTTGATAAAATTTAATTGTTATATTTTATCTAAGGGGGTAAATATGAAAAATGAATGAATTAGGACGGCACATTTTGGCAGAAATCTACGGATGTGATGCTGAAATATTGGATAGCAAAGAATTTATAGAGAAAATAATGGTGGATTCTGCATTAAAGGCAGGTGCTGAAATAAGAGAAGTTGCTTTTCACAAATTCAGTCCACAGGGTGTAAGTGGTGTAGTTATAATATCAGAATCCCATTTAACCATCCATACATGGCCAGAACTTGGTTATGCTGCTGTGGACGTATTTACTTGTGGAGATAGAATAAATCCTTGGGATGCATGCAATTATATGACGGAGAAGTTTAATGCAAAAAATATGACAGCAACTGAGATAAAAAGAGGTATATTCGAACATGTGGTAGAAGTAAAAGCCTCAAATATATAAGAGATCATCGTGTAAGGTGATCTTTTATTTTATAAGGTGAAAATTAAATGTATAAATGTATAAAGCTAATAAAGAAAAATTTAAAATATTTTAGAGAACTAAATAGTAAGCGAACCCTATTTAATTCTTTAAATAAGGATTTTTTTCAGGTCTATGACAATTGTAATTTTATTCAAAAGATGATTCTGAGAAATAAAGTAAAACTTATCAAAAACAATGTCAAATATATAGGCTACATTTGGACAGATATCTATAATAAGAATGTTTGCTATATAAATGCTATGAATGTATTATATGGATACAATAATATGAGTAGTTTGCCCTATAAATATTTAATAAATACCATTAAGGAAAATTGCATCATAAGATATTTATGTGAAAACAATGATTATAATTTTAAGCTGTTAAAAAGTGTGGGATTTGAAAAAAAGGAAGGTACATTGATTTTGTATAAGGAGCTTCCTGAAAATATGCATTTTATTTTAAATAGAGAACTCGAATTTGAAATGCTGCAGAAAGGTAAAGATGAAGGAAAAAGATGTGAAATACAAAATAAAATATTTCAAGAGGACAATAGAGTTCCCCTTACTTTGGAAGATATTTTTTTTGATGAAGTTCAGGATTATTATTTTGAAAAAGGTGCAGTTTTTTTAAAAAAGAACAATGAATATATAGGATATGGACAGTTTATTATAGAAAATGGTATTCCTGTTATAGTAAATTTTGGTATAATAAAAGAATTCAGAGGGAAGGGATATAGTAAATTTCTCTTAATGTATATTTTGAAATTAATACATTCCAATGGATTCAATAAAATAATAATAAAAGTAAAGAACTCCAATTATATAGCTTTAAATTTGTATAAAAGTGTTGGATTTGAAGTGAAAAAGGAACAATATTATTTGGAGTTAAGGCATGGAGATAATGATTTTTGAATGGAAAAAGGTTAAAACGAGCCACCTGTAAAACAGGTGGCTATAATTAATTATTCTCTTGCATTTTTATATTCTTCTATTGCTATTTTCAATAGATTTACAGCGTCTTTTAAATCATCACAGTTCAAGCAATAGGATATTCTTATTTCATCTTCCCCTAATCCTGGTGTAGCATAAAAACCATTAGCAGGAGCAACCATTACTGTCTTTCCATCCTTTTCAAAATCGGTCAATAAGAATTTTGCAAAGTTTTCCGCATTTTTAACAGGTAATTTTGCAACTACATAAAAAGCACCGCTTGGCTTTTTACATATCACTCCAGGTATTTTGCCAAGGCCTTCCATTAATATGTCTCTTCTTTTTTGATATTCTGCTCTTGTTTCAACAAAATAGCTTTCGGGAGTATCTTTTAATGCAGTAGCTCCAATTTGTTCTACCGTAGGAACGCAAAGTCTAGACTGGCATAATTTCATTACATTGTGAATAAATTCCTTATTTTTTGAGGCAACTAGTCCAATTCTTGCACCACATGCACTATAACGTTTAGATATACTATCCACTACAATTACTCTATCGGCGATGTCCTTTAGACTTAGAATAGAAGTGTAATTTAATCCATCATATACAAATTCCCTATAAACTTCATCTGCTATAAGGTATAAGTCATGTTCCTTAGCTATATCTCCAAGCATTCTGAGCTCTTCTGCAGAATATACTGTACCTGTTGGGTTTCCAGGATTTGAAATCATAAGTGCCCTTGTTTTATCAGTTATTTTACTTTCTATTACGTCTTTACTTGGCAGATGGAATCCCTCTTCTGCTTTTGTCAAATATGGAACCATTTTAGCTGAAGCTGTTTCTGCAAATCCATTGTAGTTTGTATAAAATGGTTCAGGTGAAATTATTTCATCTCCAGGATCGCATATAGTCATGAAAGTTAACATTATAGCTTCACTACCGCCGTTGGTTACTACTAATTCATCTTTAGTAAATTCCGTACCCCATTTTTTATAATACTCTATAAAACTTTCCTGTAATTCATCCATTCCCTGTGATTCTGTATATGCTAGAACACTGGTTTTAAATTTTTCAATTGCCTTAAAAAATAAATCTGGAGTCTTTACATCAGGTTGTCCAATATTTAAATGATACACCTTTATACCTCTTTTTTTTGCAGCAGTTGCATAAGGTGCCAATTTACGTATAGGTGAAAATTGCATGTTTAAAATTCTATTTGATAATTTCATAAGAAATATCCCTCCACTTTTGATTTAAATTAGCTAGGCTATAAAAATGTCGCAATGAAATCTCTTCATTTAATTATATTTTTTATAGGAATATGAATTGATTTTAATTCAAACATACTTTGATTTTGAAAATTATTGAAATAACCCCTATCTCCAATACAATTAGCTCTTAATTTACATTTTTTTTCTTCCAGTTCTTCAGAATTTTTTATATCATACATGATATCCTCTCCTTTTAGAGAAAGTTTAACCCAAAAGGAGAGATTTTATTCTATAAATTAGTAATATTTATAAAGTACTTTTCCAAGTCTTTTAATTCCCTCTACAATTTTGTCTTCTGACATGCATGAATAATTTAATCTGAAATAATTATCACGTGCACTATTCGGGAAGAAAGAACCTCCTGGAACATAGGCTACTTTTTCTTTTAAGGCTTCTTCCAATATTTTTTTTGAACTTAAACCTTCCCTTAATTCAACCCACGCGAACAATCCTCCATAGGGGCTGGTATGCTTAACTTCCTTTGGAAAATACTCATCTATACTTTGAAGCATAAGAGTTCGACGTTTACCATAAACTTTTTTTATCTCATTTATATGCTCATTTAGATTATAAGTTTTCATAAATAGTGCAGTGGCCCTTTGATCTAAACTGCTAGATTGTAGATCTGCTCCTTGTTTTATTATGACATATTTTTGAAGTATCTCAGGAGCAGCACATATCCAACCAATTCTAAAACCAGGACAAAATGTTTTTGAATATGTGCCAAGGTATATTACCCATCCATCTTTATCAAAACTCTTTATAGAAGGATGAGTTGTACCTTCAAAAATAAGTTCGCCATAAGGATTGTCCTCAATCACAGGAACTTTGTATTCTTTAGCCAGCTCAGCTAACCTTTTTCTTCTGTCATCAGACATGGTTATTCCCGTAGGATTTTGAAAATCTGGAATGGTATAGATCATTTTCACTCTTTTATTTGTTTTGAGTTCTTCCTCAAGTTTTTCAATTATCATACCATTTTCATCCATTTCTATTTCGGTAAATTTAGGTCTGTAGGCATTAAATGCATTGATTGCTCCCATATAACTTGGGCTTTCGCATACTATGGTATCTCCTTCATTTACAAACATCCTTGCGGAAAATTCAATTCCCTGTTGAGAACCGCTGGTTATGATTATATCCTCACCGGTTACATTTACTCCTGAAGCAACCATTCTCTGTTTTGCTATTATCTCTCTTAAAGGTTTAAATCCTTCTGTAGTACTATATTGCATAGTACCAATGCCGTCTTGATCTAAAACATCCTGCATTACTTTTTTCATTTCTCTTACAGGAAACAATTCTGGTGCAGGCAATCCTCCAGCAAAAGAAATTATTTCAGGCATCTCAGTTAATTTTAAAAGTTCCCTTATTTCTGAAGCTTTTAGTCCTTCTGCTCGTTGTGAAAAACTTATCTCCATGAAAAATCCCCCCTAGATAAATATTTGAAATGCAATAATTCCCATATCACCTTCTTCAAATAAATGTATAAATAATGTTACTTTTTTATAAAATGCAATAATACATATTAAAAGTCAAAAAAATCAGAAAAATCATATTGCTGTTATTTGATTTATAAATGTATTATCTTATACATGTCTCTTATAAAAATCTCAGAGCCAACGAGACAGTACTATATATCGTATCCAGTCTTATGCTTGAAAAAA
>NZ_FXYI02000231.1:0-4412 GCF_900184915.1 Clostridium sp. HV4-5-A1G
ATATTTCTTCATCATCATTTATTAAAATTTGATTAGTTATGTTTTTAATTAAATAATCTATATTATTATCCAATGATTCAGTATTATTACAATTATAATCTTTAGGTGCATTTAATACTCTGATTTCAAATAGTCTTGATGGTTTGCTGGTTAACTCTTTAAATCCTCTATTATGATATAATTCTTTTGAGAAGGCACTTAATTCTCTTCCAGGTGATTTTAATTCATTATTTGATACTAGAGTTATTGTTATTTTATCTGATTTTATATCTCCATCTGTAATATTTATCTGTTTTTTCCCTTTGAAACGCTGATTAAAAATTTCAATACTCTCTTTTATAGCTTTATCTCTGGAATTTTCTAAAAAGTTTATTCCATTTTTACTTGGAAATGCCAAGCTAAGTTCCATTTCATATTTAAACATAAAATCAACCTCCTAATTTGTTTGTATGATTTAATTATAATACTTTAAGTTGAATTTGTAAAGTAATAAACTTAATTTAAAGTAAATTTTATCTGTTTCTCTATAATAAGAATTGGAGTTGTTACCATCTCCCATACTTATACGGAGGATGATTATATAAAGTCTACATTTCATATAGTAATACTTATCCCCAACTTTAGGAAGTTGGGAGTATTAATAATAATAGCACCCAGGTGAGTTTATAAAAATCTTCATCTTATATCTGCTTTACATAAAAAATGTACTTTCCATAATCTAAAATAAATGGACAAACTGTTAATAAAGTATTACGATATAGAAAACGATGAAAATAAAAACTTTAAAAAGGAGCAAAGGATAAGATGAATAGAAAGAAAGTAGTTAGCTTACTGTTAACTTTAGGAATATTAGCTACACCACTTGTGGTACCACAGTATGCTACAGGAAATCTAAATAACAAGGTTTATGCATATGACGGCACTATACAAAATGGAAATAAGGTGCAAAAAGAGCCTTTGCAGACAGACACAGGACTAGTTGGAGATAGCATTGTAGCAGAAGACAAATTGTCTGAGTCCTCAACCTATGACGAGCTTATGGCTTCACCATATAAAGTAGAAATGCCTGATAGTTTTTTAACTAAGGAAAGTAATGGTCAGGTTGCTGGAATAGATATGGAAAAATTAAATGTAGATGGTAAGATATATCACTACCAATTTAGTTTTGGAACAACTTTATGTAACCGGTTTATTGAAGTAAGAAAAATGTATGTAGGCGAACAGGGTGCAATAATTAGGGTTTATTCAATGGTATCTTTCTTAGATTCAGACCATAAATTTAACCAATATTCAATCGGTTCGTCAGCAACATCAGATTATAATTTGTATCCATATTTAGTAAAGTACACTACTAACAATGTAGACCTTATGAATCCAAAGCCATTTATAGATAGAAATATTCATATAAATAATGATGGCAAGTATGTAGATGTAGACGGTAAGGTTGTTAAGCCAGATTCTAATGGATATTATGAAGCTTATTCAGATAGAATACACTCAGCAGTAAATACAGTCCATATAGGTACTACAAACGAAGATAGTGGCTTTGTGCATTACGGAACTATAACGGGTGATGAGCCAACTAATTTTAGCAATTCCACATATGACCCAAGTAAGTATGATGAATTCGGGCATTTAAAAAGTGGTTCAGGGGACACACCAACTACTCCTACCAATCCAACAAATCCTAATTTTAAAAGAATAGACGTAACCCGAATAGCTGGACAAGATAGAAAGGAAACTGCAACTAATATAGCTAGTAGCTTTATAAATGAGACTAAGCCAAAGACAATAATTGTGGCATACGGTTATAACTATGCAGATGCACTTGCAGGAGCACCACTCGCTAGACAGTTAAATGCCCCCATAGTATTGGTTGGTGCATATCAAGATAGTGGAAATGTGTTGAAGTATGTAAAGAGCGCACTTGCAAACAACGGAAATATCGTACTTCTCGGAGGTACAGGTGTAGTACCAGATAGTTTCAAAGAATGGTTTATTGCGAACGGTGTAGACGCTTCTCATATAACGAGATATGGTGGTGCAGACAGGTTTGAAACTGCAAGCAAGATAGTAAATGCTGTAACAGCTTCGTCAACTGCCCCTATATTTATAGCCAGTGGGGAGAATTTTCCAGATGCACTTTCGGCATCTTCTGTGGCAGCTGCAAGGGGATACAGGATATTCCTTACTACAGCCAATAATGAGTCTGCTTACCTTAGCAATTACCTTTCAAAGAATAAGCCATCAAAGGTTTATTTACTCGGTGGAAGCGGGGTAATCAGCACAGAGCAAGAATCGGCAATTGCTACCCAGTTAGGAAATAAAGATAGTGTAAAAAGGCTCGGTGGGGCAATCCGATATGAAACCTCACAGGCAATTGCAAATGAATTTAAAGATGGTGTGACAAACGCCATAATCGTAAATGGTGAGGATTACCCGGATGCAATATCGGGAAGTGTTCTGGCAATGAGAACTCCTTCAATCACTCTGCTTACTCCATCCGATAATCTATCTGGAATAAAGAATTTCCTTGCAGACAATGATACAATAACTAGTGGTTTATTGTTGGGAGGAACCGGGGTACTTCCAGACAGTGTGAAAACCTCCCTCTCCAAGTAATGTATGTTATCTAATATACAGCCAATAAATATACCGGATGCTTTTTATAGCTGGTATATTTATACTACAAAAGTTTTTATTCATTGTGTTTTACATTTTCCACTATAAATTCCATAAAGGTGTACGGTGCCACTACTTTTACTGCGGGATTTTTGTTCAGCTGCTTTACAACTTTGTCTATGTCACTCATGCTTTTACTCCAGGCATGCACGTATACGAAGGTGTATGCCTCAGGTCTGCTTGTATCCGTGCAGCCGTTTTTTATGTAGCCGTTTATATCCCTTACCAGATCCTCGTTTTCTTCTATTTTGGACCACAGCAGATTTCTGCAGGATACTACGGGCTTGCCTCTGCTCCACACTATTTCACCCTTGTAATCATCCTGCCTGTGGTAATTCAAATAGAATATGCCCTGGATATTTGAGCAGGCGGTGTATTTATCCCAGAGATCCCTGTTATAGAGGGAGCAGTTGTCTAAAACGGACACGTATTTTTGATCCGAGTTTTTCATGTAGTTGTTTAATCTTTTCAAAAAAGGCTTCAGGGAATCTGTTTTGAATTCACTGGGATACATGTATCCGTTTCCGGAAGGTGATACAATGAAGTAGTTTTTAAAGGTATTTGAAGAGGCATTTTTATAATAGGCCTTTAAAACAGTTGGTGCCAGTTCATACAGGGACGGACTTATGCTGAAGCCCATGTTGAAGCTGCCCCTTTCAGGTGAACCGTACCATTTGGAAGAGCCGAAATTGCTTCCAAGATTCCACTGCTGATTGTCTCCGTCTGACATAATGAAGGTCACATAGTGGGTGTTTTTTGAAGCTGAATTTTTTGTGGAATCTGATCCATTTTTTTGAATTAGAGGAGAAGAGGGAAAAGCGCTCAACACCGTCAGATTATAGGACCAGTCTGCAGGAACCAGGCTCACTCCGTTTTTGGAAGCTGTACTTATGTTACCCTTTTCGTCAGGACCCCATCCAAGACATGTGGAGTCACTTTCCATGGATTCAAATACCTTGTTTCTCAGGGAGAAATCCTTCGGGTCATCTTCATAAAATACCAGGGATCTGCTCATTATACCGTAATCTCTGAGGGCGGAATCTCTTCCGGGGGACAGCTCAATTACCGTTGAATGATTCAGCCCCCTATTCCATAGGTTATCGTAGGCCCAGTATTTATCGGTGTTTCTGCAGTCCTGCTGCATTTTTATACCCATATTTTTGACTTTGGTTTCAAGGGATTTGTCTACAGCTATGGAATCTTTTAAAGCTGCCAGGGAACAGGCGTTGTTTATGGAAGGATCTTTCTTGGAGGAGTTGTCGTAGAGTACATAGCCTTTTACAAAGCTTTTAAATTTATCCAGCAGGTACCAGGGATCCTCCACCATGCTGTAATTGACACCGTAATTTTCTTTTAGATCCTCCAGCCATATTCTATAATCCGGCTGATTTTTATTTAAAGTATATATCTGGGAATCGGATTTATTTGATATTACCCCCTGCAGTGTGGCTATCATGGTATTTTCAGCGGAACTTAAATCGTTCTGCTGTATTACGTAGAGATATTTAGGTGTTCTGGAATTTTTTACATAGTATTGATGGGCTGAAAAGGCATTTGCATCTGTACAGATTAAGGTGCTTAAAAAAATAAAAATAATTCCTAGGATCAGATTCTTTAATTTCATATGGATTCACCTCCTGATCTTAGTATGTGGTTTTTTATATAATTTATTGTACTTTCTCTGGGCATGAAATTAAAAAAATAAATATAAAAACTATTGACAATAAATT
>NZ_FXYI02000232.1:0-4319 GCF_900184915.1 Clostridium sp. HV4-5-A1G
GCATACGACATCTAGTACGGTCTGGTGGGCTCGGAGTTGTGTTTAAGAGACAGGAAGGTGAGTAGTTCAATGAAAAAAATAAAAAACAAGCTTGTTTTAATACCAATTTTAATATTTGTACTCTCTGTGGGTTTATTGGTGTTTATGAATTATAACAATAATTCTATAAATTATAAATCATATACTTCATTTGAAAAAGATCTTTCTGCTAAAAATATCTCCACAATTTATTTAACAGACTCTCCCAAAATAAGGGTACAATTAAAAAATGGTACAATATACGACACAGATAATCCCAGAACACCTAGTACTAAAGAAACTTTCTTGAAAAATGGAATAAATGTACTTGAAAATTATCCTGTAAATAGTAGGCAAGTATACCCTATTGCCCTGATGGCTGTTTCCATTATATCTATTATAATTTTGTCACTTAAACCTTCTGCAAAAGCTTCTAAAAAGGCATTTTCCCTGGATTCTCTGGATGCTACTGCTGTTGAAGACTCCAATTATAATTTTAATAATGTGGCTGGAAATGATGAAGCAAAAGAAAGTGTAAAAGATATAGTAGACTTCCTGAAAAACCCAGAAAAATATACCTCTTATGGGGCCAGAATGCCAAAAGGCATCATGCTTTATGGACAACCAGGTACAGGGAAGACCCTTCTCGCCAAAGCTGTTGCAGGTGAAGCAAATGTTCCTTTTTATGCAGTCTCTGGTTCTGACTTCATACAGGTATATGTAGGTGTTGGAGCCAGTCGTATAAGGCAGTTGTTTAAAAAAGCTAGAAATAACAATCAGGGAAAAGCCGTCATATTTATAGATGAAATAGATGCTATCGGCAAAAAGCGAAGTGCTTCAAATAGCTCTGGTGGTTCTGACGAAAGGGATCAGACTTTAAATGCCCTTCTTACAGAAATGTCCGGATTCAATGAAAAAGAAGGCATTGTAGTTATAGCCGCGACCAATAGATTGGATATGCTGGATCCCGCCCTTTTAAGGCCGGGTAGATTTGACAGACATATAGAAATAACCTTACCAGACATTTCCTCAAGAGAAAAAATCATAAATCTACATTTGAAAAATAAACCTATAGGTGATATAGACATCCATGAGTGGGCTCAAAAAACTTCCTATTTTTCAGGGGCAAAAATTGAAAATTTAATAAATGAAGCTGCCATAATTGCCTGCAAAGAAAATAGTGCTACTATTGAAAATGATCATATGGATAAAGCCTTCTCCATTGTATTGGCGGGATACGAAAAGAAAAATAGAGATTATATAAGAGATGTGGATAGAAAAATAACTGCATATCACGAAGTGGGACATGCATTGGTATCCTCAAGAATACTGCCAAATGAAAAGATATCTAAAATAACGATTATTCCAAGTACCAAAGGTGCAGGTGGATATACATTAAGTATTCCAGAGGACAAGCTTTATGAAAACAAGGATTATTTAAAAAAGCGGATAATGGTACTCCTTGGAGGCCGTGCCGCTGAAGAAGTTGTATTCGGCTCCAACTACGTTACTACCGGAGCCCGCAATGACTTGCAGCGCAGTACCAATATAGCCTTTAACATGATAACTCAATACGGTATGGGAAAAACATTAGGTCTTTTAAACATGCAGGAGCTATATGATTTGAATATAAATCAGGATAAAATAATTCAGGAATGCAAAAGTCTAATTGATTCCATATATGGAGAAGTGAAAAACATCATAATCGAAAACAGACACTGTCTTAAAAAAATAACAGATTTACTTTTAAAAAAGGAAACTTTATTTTCAAAGGATTTAAGCGAATTAAAATCAACGGCATATAGGTAATCACAACATATTCCCTATAAGAGTGCTCATCATCGGTTTTTCAAATTACCAGGAGCACTCTTTTTTCTACTTCATCTTATCCAACAGCCAGGTTATAGATATACCTCCTATAAGTCCTCCTAAATGTCCAAAATTATCTACATTTGCCACAGAAAATCCTATCATCAGATTCATTATAATTACAAACATTATATTCACAATAAATCCTCTTCCTACCTGCCTTTTCATTTTAAGGGCAAATACCAGAGAAGCACCTAAAAGTCCGAATATCGCACCAGATGCTCCTACAGAAATAGAAGGTGAAAATACACAGCTGAAGGCAGATGAAATAATACCCGATACAAAATATATGATCACATATTTTATTTTACCATATATTTTTTCAATAAAAGTACCCATTATATAGAGAGAATACATGTTTACAGCTAGGTGTATTATTCCTGCATGTAAAAACATGCATGTGAATAATCTATAGTATTGTCCACTGTCTATAAGAGAATTGACCTTAGCTCCCATAAATATAAGTACATTTAAATTGCTATCAAATATATTTCCAGAAAAATATGATGTTACAATATAAGTCATTATGTTTAAAGTTATAATCACGTAAGTGACAATAGATTTAGTCATTTCCTCTCTTCTACCTACACCACTGCCATAAGAATTATTGAGGCCAATATGCTGCATTGCCTGAGCTATCTGTTCGGCCAAATTTCTCACAGCATTTGTACACCCTAATACCCTGTTTAAATTGGGGTTGATTAAAATCAATTCACACTGTGGATAAATTTTATAATTTAACTGTGGATTACTACCATTTTGCAATATATCGGCATTTTTATCTACAACTATCTGTATTAATCTCATATCCTCACCGGGAAGCAGCTTTCTAAAATTATACATTATATTTTCTACTACTATATCTCTATAACTTTCTATATCAGAAAAAAACATTATATTTAGGGCATCACCATCTCTATTATATATTGCCCATCTGCTGCATACTCCTGGCTGCTGATCCATCTCTATGATATTAAAATCATACAATTTATAAAGTTTATCTATTAAATCTTTAATATATGAATTCATGTTTATCTCCTGAAAATATAAATATTTAATGATTTAAATATTCTTAGATCTATTATACGCTTTACAAATTATTCTATACAATTCCATTTTATTCAACTATTGTTACTATAACCAAATCTGTACTTTTCAGCAAATCTATTTCAAAAGCTGGTATAGCTTCCCTGGTCTTTGCATCATACAGCACTCTTATCACCGGCCTATCTGGAAATCCCCTATTTTGCCTTATAACATAACCTTCAACTCCATTTGACAATTTGACACAACATCCCAGGGGATAAATAGCAAAAGTATTTTTAAAATAAGATACCAGATTTTGATCAAAACTGCTTCCGCTTCCTGAAAGAATGAGTTCATAGGCATCGTTAGGGCTAAATTTTTTTCTGTAACACCTGTCATTGCTCACCGCATCATATACATCACATATACAAACCAGTTTTGCAAATTTTGTTATCTGTCTATTACTGAGTCCATAAGGATATCCTTTCCCATCTACTCTCTCATGATGCTGCTCCACCATCTTTATTATATTATCTGAGATAGCAAAATTCTTTTTCAACAGTTGTGAGCCATATATAGGATGTTTTTTTATTTCATAAAATTCCTCCTCCGTAAGCCTGTCCCTTTTATTTAATATAGCAGTAGGAACTTTCGTCTTTCCCACATCATGCAGTGCCGCTCCTACTCCAATTTCCTTTAAATCCCAATTGTTATATCCTGCTGAAATGCCCAAAAAAGAAGCCATAATGCATACATCTATAGAATGAATAAAAGTATAATTATCATAAGTTTGTATATCATAAAGGCTTTTATTAACATCTCCAAGCTCAATTATATAACTTATCATATCTTCCACATCTATTAATGATTCCTTTAGTTTTTTGCCATTGCAATCATGTATATTTGCAAGTATATTTGACATGCTTTTAATTGTAAACTGTTTTAATTGGGTTAATTTTTCATCCTCCACCTGTACATCTTCTAATCTTTCATCCTCTACATATAAATAAAACACACCTAATTCTTTTAGTTTACTTATGAAACTACTATTTAATTCAACTCCTGCTCTTAACAAAACTTGCCCTTCACTGGTTAATATGCTTTTCCCTAGTATATCCTTTTCTTTAACCCTATTTATAAACTCTAACCTCATCATTTCACCTCAATAAAGTTTTGCATAATAATTTTATTTTTTACGAAACCATAACAACATATTATTTTAAAAATTAAAATACCATGACTTTTAATTAAAAGCGTATCTATCAATATTCAGTTATTATTATTGAAAATTCTACCAGTAAATATGAAATTAGTATTTACTTATGAATAAACTCTCTCTTAAACACATCAGACGCTCCCGACCAAGCTAGAAGAGAAGATCTCAGAGGTCGCCGAAACAATAAAAA
>NZ_FXYI02000233.1:0-4269 GCF_900184915.1 Clostridium sp. HV4-5-A1G
AATGTGGGTTATAAATTATATTAACAAAAATATAATTTAAAGGGGTGAAAGATATTATGGCAAATATATATCCGTGGATATTTAATATCAATAATGATATGTGGAAAATCTATTTAAACGATACTGATGTATTGATGTATAAATTGATACATGATCAGGGGAAATGGACAAAAGAGAAATTTATTGATGTGGAAGTAATTGAATTCGCTGTCTGTGTTGAAGATGAAATGATTCATATTATATATGTTAACAAGAAATATGAGATGAGATATTGTACTATGAAGGATGGTAAATGGTTCGGAAGGTTACTTTATCATATAGATAAAAATCAGTTTAAAATTGAAAGCTTAAAAGCTGTAATTTTAAAGGGTAAATTAAATTTTTTTTATTTGCTTAAAGCATTTGATGGTAGTAAACATGGAATTTTAAAGCATTACATATGGGATGGAAAAGAAATAAAATTTTACACTATTCAGAATATAGTTTTATCGAGTAAAGTTGACAAATACTATGATATAGAAATAGGCAATAATGATTGCATTAATGTCTTTTTCCTTTCAGATAGTGGAGATGAAATATCATTATCTTATTGTAAATATGAAAGCAATTTATGGACTTCGGATAAGAGGCTTTATGGATTACAAGGCGATAATATATTGTTCAAAGTGGCGAGTGATTCTGGTATGTTTAATATAATTAATAGGACTAAAGAAGGATCAACATATTTACTTGAACATGTTTGTATTGAAAGTGACATTTATATGAAAAAGTGTGAAGTTTATAAAAGCAAAATAAAACCTATTGAACCAATCATATTTTATGAAAATAATAAACTTTTTATTTGTTGGCAAGAAAATAATAATGTGCTTTGCTCAAGTTACAGATTTGGAAAATGGAGTCGACATATTCCCTTCAATAAAGATTCAAAAACTGAAATTAAGATATATAATTTTATTAATATTAGAGAAAGTAAACAGTCATATATAGTTTATGGAACAGAAAAAGATGGATTATTTGTTTTTTCGCCTGCAGATTTGGCAGAAAATATTATAAAGTTGTTGAAAGAAGAGGTAAGCGGCGAAAGCTTGAATATTGGCCAAGAGGATGAAAGCATTGAAGAAATAAAGGAAAAATTTAAAAGTATTTGTCATGAGAATATTATCCTTAAGGAGAAGATTGATTCTTTTAGTGTTTATTTACAAAATAAAAAACATGTTGCAGATGAATATGAAAATAAACTTTCTAGAATTATTGAACAGAAAAAGAGATTAGAAGAAAATTTAAATTTTTTTATGGAGGTCAAAAAAAATATCGAAAAACAAATGGATGAAGTAAAACGTCAGTTTTCAAGTCAGCAAATAATTACAAAGAGTGTACAGGATAAATTAGAGGAGAAAGAAAAAAATAATCAGTTACTAAAGAAAAAGGTGGATTATCTGATTGAAGAGAATAAAAAACTTAAGGATCAATTGGAAACTGAAAAGAATCAGTCATTCGTGGCAAAATTATTTGGGAAAAAAGATCATGGCTTATAAATGTTGAAGGGAAGTTTGAATAGAACAAACTTCCCTAAATTTTTGAAGAATAAATTTATTGATGGTTTTAAAAATGTTACCTTACTCTATAGTAATACCTGCGCTTGCATAACCTTCTATTATACTACTGCAGAAAATACCTGATGTTGTTATTGAAAATACCATTAATAAACGAGCTTGTGAATCAATTGGTATATTTAAATTAGTATTAATATTATTTGTAATAGTATCAATATCAACAACTTGCCCAGTTATAGGTGGCAGTATAACGCTGGCACCTGGAATTGGTGCAAAACTATTATTTGGAGTATTTGAACTGTATAATTGTGCCTTAATAGTTGCTGAGCCATCTCCTAATGAAAATGAATTGCTAGTGCTGAAATATGCCGATATTGAAGTTATAACTCCATTTCGAGGTATAGAGAAAGCTATATTTCCAATTCCACCGAGATAAATTTTACCTTTATAAATATTAATATTGTTGATTGAATTTCCAAATCCTATCAGACTTACCGTGTTAACTGTTCCATTTGAAAAAGTAGTTAACATAACTGGATCATTTGATGCAAATGGAATGATAGAACCATGTCCGGGATCGCCTTTGGGGCCTTGAGGACCTTGAGCACCAGGATCTCCTTTGTCGCCTTTAGGGCCTTGTGAGCCGGGACAACCGGGTTTACCCTGAGGGCCTTGAGGACCAGGGCATCCAGGATCACCTTTGGGACCTTGAGGACCAGGGCAGCCGGGTTTCCCTTGAGGACCCTGAGGGCCAGGGCAGCCAGGTTTACCTTGAGGGCCTTGAGGGCCAGGGCATCCAGGATCACCTTTGGGGCCTTGAGGACCAGGGCATCCAGGATCACCTTTGGGGCCTTTAGGGCCAGGACATCCAGGCCTGCCTTGAGGACCCTGAGGACCAGGACACCCTGGGTCACCTTTAGGACCTTGAATACCAGGATCACCTTTGCACCCCTTAGGGCCTTGTGGACCTTGAGGGCCAGGGCATCCAGGATCACCCTTGTCACCTTTAGGACCCTGAGCACCGGGATCACCCTTGCAGCCTTTAGGACCCTGAGGACCTTGAATACCGGGATCACCCTTGCAGCCTTTAGGGCCTTGTGGACCTGGAGGGCCAGGACAGCCAGGATCACCCTTGCAGCCTTTAGGACCCTGAGGACCTTGAATACCAGGATCACCTTTGCAGCCCTTAGGGCCTTGTGGACCTGGAGGGCCAGGACATCCAGGATCGCCTTTGCAGCCTTTAGGACCCTGAGCACCGGGATCACCTTTGTCACCTTTAGGGCCTTGAGCGCCAGGATCACCCTTGCAGCCTTTAGGACCTTGAGGACCTTGAGGGCCAGGACATCCAGGTTTACCTTTGCAACCAGGATCACCTTTATCACCTTTAGGACCCTGCGGACCCTGTGGGCCGGGACATCCAGGTCTACCTTGAGGACCTTGAGGGCCAGGGCAACCGGGATCACCTTGCGGACCTTGCGGGCCCTGAGGGCCAGGACATCCGGGCTTACCTTGAGGACCCTGTGGACCAGGGCAACCAGGATCACCTTGTGGACCTTTAGGGCCTTGAGGACCAGGACATCCAGGCTTACATTCAGGATCAGGAGGGCAAGGTTTATAGTCTGGAGATGGTGAATTACAGGTATATTTTATTAATATATAAGGTGAATTAGGAGTTCTACTACTATCGTATCCAATTAAGCTATCTACGATATTTTCTATTCCAACTAAAGTTATACCATTATTTGCAAGAGTGTTGTTGTGCCAATTAATTACTAAATTTGTTATATCTATTTTTATGAATGTTCCCACATCTGTATCAGATATTGTTTTTTTATATGGAGTTATAGAAATATCGGGTGCAGTATTCCATGTAACCGTATTTCCTCTAAAATTATTTAAGTTATTGTAGACAGTTATGGATTGGCAGGGATACTTGCAATCAAGCTTATTTTTTCTATTTACGTAAATATTTAGATAGGCATTTGATATTACAGATCCGTTTGGTATTGAATCTTCAATGTTAAATTTTAGTAAACTTGCATATGCATCTGGACATCCATTATATTGGGTGTACTCTCCGCTATATAAAGCTGGTGATGAGATAAAATTTGTATTTGGAAAAAATTCTGATATATATACATCATCAGTAGGATAAACTGTAAAAATAGCCATAAGATTGCCTCCTCATTTTCGAGTATTATTCTGTTGTAATGAAAAAGTTGTATAGTTTAATATTTGGTTAATTATAATATATGGAATTATATAGGCTTTGGTTACATTTTGTAGTTTTGTAGTAAGTAGAATTTTAATGGTAATGTAGGTATTTTATAGTACTATAATGACAAATTGATATAAATTTAGTTATTCAGAATAAAATAAGAGTTTTAAGATCCTTTTAGTATATCTATGTTTGTTAAATATATACCAAACTAATGTACATATATTTTACAAAAAAGGAATTAAGACTAAAAATATATTCAATAAATATATGAGAGGGGAACTTCCTATAAATTATCTGAAATCGTTGACAAAATAAGAGTACAGGTATATAATTTTAATAATATATAACAAGTATATACAAGCCGATATTTATAAAAATTGACTAACATATCTCTTAAAATGCCACTTAGAAAATTTGTAAATCAGAGAATCTTTACTATTGATACTTTTTTAAGATTAAATTTAGATAAGAAATTTTTGTTAATAAGTTATAAAA
>NZ_FXYI02000234.1:0-4246 GCF_900184915.1 Clostridium sp. HV4-5-A1G
AATATAAAATATTGGATTAAGAAAACTAATTTAGTATGAATATATATAAAAAACTGAGGTGGAAACTATGAATGATAATAATGATATTGAAATTAAAATTATCGATGAATTAATATACAACATCAATAATAAAAAATATAAGAACAATGATAAATTACCATCAGAAAATGATTTAGCTGATATTTATAAAGTCCCAAGAATAGTGGCTAGAAAAGCTTATGAAAGGTTACAGGAGATGGGTTATATCTATTCCAAACGTGGCAAATTAAAGATACTGCAGTTGCAGAATGTTTACACAAATAGATATTAAGGATATAATTATAAAGTAAAAACAATATGAATTGGAGAACAAGAAATGATAACACAAAAATTCACTGCAGATATGCGATGCTGCAATAAAGATAAAATAGAAAAAACCTTTTTTATTGAGACATGGGGCTGTCAGATGAATGAAGAGGATTCGGAAAAATTGTCCGGAATGCTGAAAAAAATGGGATATATAAGAACGGAAAGTAAAATTAATGCGGATTTGATTATACTCAACACCTGTTGCGTAAGAGAAAATGCGGAACTTAAGGTATACGGACATTTGGGAGCATTGAAAAAGATGAAAAGGGAAAACCCAAATCTTATAATAGCTCTATGTGGATGTATGATGCAGCAAAAGCATATGGCAGAAAACATAATTAAAAAATTTCCCTTTGTGGATATAATTTTCGGAACTCATAATGCTTATAAGTTTCCCCAATATTTGAATACAGTACGCCAGGAAAACAGTTCTGTAGTGGAGATTCAGGATAGAGAGACCGGTATTGTAGAAGATATTCCAATAGACAGGGAAAGTACTGTAAAGGCTTTTGTAACTATAATGTATGGCTGCAATAATTTCTGTACTTACTGTATAGTTCCCTATGTAAGGGGAAGGGAGAGAAGCCGTAACCCTGTAAATATTGAAGATGAAATAAAAGATCTGGTTTCAAAAGGTTACAAGGAAATTACACTTTTAGGTCAGAATGTAAATTCCTATGGTAAAGATTTGGTTCCAAAGGTAAAGTTCAGCCAGCTGCTGAGGAGAATCAACGGTATAGAAGGACTTGATAGAATTAGATTTATGACATCACATCCAAAAGATTTAACTGAGGATGTAATAGATGCAGTTTTAGAATGTGATAAGGTATGTGAACAAATACACCTTCCAGTACAATCTGGTTCTAATAATATATTAAAAAGAATGAACAGAAATTATTCAAGAGAACAGTACTTGGAGCTAATATATAAAATAAGGAAAAAAATTCCTGAAGCAGCCATTACTACAGATATAATGGTCGGATTTCCGGGAGAAAGTGAGGAGGACTTTGAAGAGACTTTAAATCTGGCAAAAGAAGTAGAATATGATTCCGCTTTTACTTTTATATATTCCAGGAGAAAGGGAACTCCGGCTGATAAATTGGAAGAACAGGTTCCTGAAAATATAAAACATGAAAGATTTAACAGGCTTGTAGAAGTTGTAAATGAATCTTCAGCCAAGAAAAACAAGGTATACGAGGGGAAAATAGAAGAGATACTGGTTGAAGGTCTTAGCAAAAACAATAGTGCGAAACTTATGGGAAGAACAAGAACCGGCAAGCTTGTTAATTTTCAGGGAGATGTAGATTCCATAGGAAGATTGGTAAAGGTTAGAATAAGTAAAGCACATTCTTTTTCACTTTCAGGTAAACAGATATAACAGAAGGAGGAACCAAAGTGACATTGACTCCAATGATGAAACAGTATATGGAGATGAAGGAAAAATACAAGGACTATATACTGTTTTTTAGGTTAGGTGATTTTTATGAAATGTTTTTTGAAGATGCAAAGACAGCAGCTAGAGAATTGGAATTAGTTCTTACTGGAAGGGATTGCGGTTTAAAAGAAAGGGCACCTATGTGCGGTATTCCATATCATGCAGCCAATTCATATGTGGGCCGTTTGATAAACAAGGGCTATAAAATAGCTATATGTGAACAGCTAGAAGATCCTGCTCTTGCAAAAGGTTTGGTGAAGAGGGGTATTATTAAACTTATAACCCCCGGTACTTATACCGATTCTACTTTTTTAGAAGAAAATAAAAACAACTATATAATGTGCCTGTACATAGATAAAAATGAGAATTCAGCACTATGCTTTGCAGATATATCTACAGGAGAATTTGATTGTACAGATACTCCTTTTGATTTATCTATAATTATGGATGAAATATCCAAATATAGTCCAAAAGAGATTTTAGTTCAAGAGGATATTGAAAGCTCATTATTGAGCAAAATAAAGGAATTTTTTAATGGATCCATTACTAAATTAAATATGGATTATTTTTCTCAAAATGTGGAAAAAATATTAAAGGGACAATTTGCAGATTTTAATCCACGAGAATATAAAATTGAAACCATGAAATGCTGCAGTTCTCTTCTTAAGTATATACATGAGACCCAAAAAACTAATTTTTCCCATATAAATAAACTTCAATATTACAATGTAATTGACTATTTGCTTATAGACGGTAATTCTAGAAGAAATCTGGAAATAACAGAGAGTTTGAGGGAAAACAAAAAGAAGGGATCTCTTCTCTGGGTCATAGATAAGACCAATACTGCCATGGGGGGAAGAAAACTTAGAAAATGGTTGGAACAACCGCTTATGGACAGGAATAAAATAATTGAGAGGTTGAATTCCGTAGAGGAACTTTCTGATGACATATCCTATCACGAGGATTTAAGGGAAGCCTTAAAGAATATATACGATGTTGAGAGACTGGTGGGAAAAATATCTTCTAAAAGTGTAAATGCCAGGGAATTGAATTCTCTAAAAAATTCTATAGAGAAGATACCTAATGTGAAATCCATACTGTCGCATTTTAAAACTAAATTATTAGAAAACATGTATGAAAATCTGGATGAATTAAAAGATATATGGTCGTTGATAGATAGTTCCATATTGGAGAACCCCTCAATTTCTTTAAAAGAAGGCAATTTAATAAAGGAGGGCTATAACAGCAAAATAGATGAATTAAGAGAGGTAAAAACTCATGGCAAGGACTGGATAGCTTCTCTTGAACAGAGGGAGAGGGAGATTACCAAAATAAAGTCATTGAAAATAGGCTATAACAAAGTGTTTGGATACTATATAGAAGTGACCAAGAGCAACTTGAGCATGGTACCAGAGGGCAGATACATAAGAAAACAAACTCTTTCGAATGCGGAGAGATATATAACTCCAGAATTAAAGGAAATGGAAGACAAAATTTTAGGAGCAGAAGACGAATTGATATCTTTAGAGTATAATACCTTTATAGATATTAGAAATGCAATAGAAAAGGAAATTAATAGAATGCAGACCTCCGCCGAAATAATTGCCCAAATTGACTGCTTGAGCTCCCTGGCAAAAGTGGCCGTGGAAAATAATTACTGTAAACCTGATATTACTCTTTCAGATAAAATATCAATAGAAGAGGGCAGACACCCTATAGTAGAGAAGATGATACCCTCGGGAGAATTCATATCAAATAATACCAATATGGACGCTTCTGAAAATCAACTTCTTTTAATAACAGGACCCAATATGGCAGGCAAATCCACTTATATGCGGCAGGTAGCCCTAATTGTAATTATGGCTCAAATAGGATGCTTTGTTCCAGCTAAAAGGGCATCTATATCTATCTGCGATAAGATATTTACCAGAATAGGTGCATCTGATGATCTATCTTCGGGTAAAAGTACCTTTATGGTAGAAATGTGGGAAGTTTCAAATATATTGAAAAATGCTACTAACAGAAGTTTAATCTTATTAGATGAAGTCGGTAGGGGAACCAGCACTTATGATGGCCTCAGCATAGCCTGGTCCGTAATAGAATATATATGTAAGAACAATAAGTTAAAGAGTAAGACACTATTTGCAACTCATTATCATGAGTTGACTAAATTGGAAGGTACGATAAGTGGGGTTAGAAATTACTGTGTATCTGTTAAAAAAGTAGATAACAATATAGTATTTTTAAGAAAGATTATAAAAGGCGGGGCAGATAAGTCCTATGGTATTGAAGTTGCAAAGCTTGCTGGACTTCCTGAGAAGGTCTTGAAAAGAGCCCAGGAAATATTAGATAGCCTGGAAAATGAAAAATCCTGTGACTCTGTACGAAGTAAAAATACATTTATTAAAAAATCGGATGAAGCAGAAAATAATAATACTTTAAAAAATAAAAAAAATATTAAGT
>NZ_FXYI02000235.1:0-4232 GCF_900184915.1 Clostridium sp. HV4-5-A1G
TCACAGGTTGCAGCCAATCTTGGAATTGGAAGCTGGTTCATAAAGCTCGTTGCACTTGGAATATCCCTTTCAATTCTCGGGTCCATAATACTCTATATTGCTTCACCAATAAAGATGCTTTTCGGAAGCGTCAATAAGGGAATATTTTCTAAATCGTTTACTGAAGTCAATGAACACAACATACCCACAAAGGCGGTTTATTTGCAGGCAGCCATAGTGACAGTGATATTGCTTGCTACATCTCTGCTGCCTTCAGTCGATACTATATATAACGTACTTGTCACTATGACTGCACTCACTGCGTTATTTCCCTATGTACTGCTGCTTACTTCATATATTAGACTCAGGAAAACAAGGCCTAATGAAGAAAGACCTTATGAGATCTCAAAGAAAAACAGCAGAGCAGTCAATATAGCGTATGTAGTTCTAGTAGTGGTATCATTGGGTATTGTCCTATCGGCGACACCGGTTATGCCGAGCCTGAAGGAAAATATAATATATGAAGTTGAAATGATAGGCGGAGCGCTGATTGTAATATTTAGCGGGATTGCCATCTGGAATAACTTTGTAAAAAGGACTGGATTTAAACAGGATAAAGACAAATTAATATTATAAAATAAAAAGACGGAGGGATTTTAATGTTATTGTATAAAAAAATTGATAGATTGACGGAGCTTATGAAAAATGGAGGGATTGATGTACTTATAGTAGGACCTTCTGCTGACCTGGAATATCTTACTGGACTTCACCCGTTGATGGATGAAAGATTCAAAGCATTATTCGTATTTAGTGATAAGAGACACTTTTATATAGCACCTGAACTGTACTATGAAGAGACAAGAGAAGCGCTGGGAGAGGATATGGACATATTTAAATGGAGTGATGGAAAAGGCTTTATTCCAGCTATTTTAAAGGCAAATAAAAAATATGGTCTGGAAGGTAAAAAAATAGGAATAAACGACGGAATACGGGCGGTAGATATGATTGATGTCTCCAATGAGATCGATGTGAAGTTTATAAATGGAGTTAGCATAATGGAAAACTTGAAGATAATAAAAGATGAAGAAGAAAAAAATAATTTGAGAAAAGCTGCCAATATTGCAGATAAAGCTTTTGAAAATGTCCTAAAATTCGTAAAGCCTGGAATAACTGAAGGTGATATTAAAGATAAACTTGAGGAATTAATGGCAGAGTATGGAGGTGAAGGACTGGCATTTCAAACTATTATAGCATCAGGGCCAAATAGCGCCAGACCGCATTATAATGATTATGACAGGGTTATCCAGGACAGAGATGTAATCATAATGGATTTTGGATGCAGATATCATGGATATTGCTCTGACGAATCCAGAACCGTATTTGTAGGAGAACCTACGGAAGAGCAGAAAAAAATCTACAGTATTGTCTTAGAAGCTAATGAAAAGGGTGAAAATGTTGTAAAGGAAGGTATCAAAGCAGGAGATGTAGATCGTGCTTCTAGAGACATTATAAAAGATGCTGGATATGGAGAATATTTTATAAACAGAACGGGGCATGGTATTGGAACTGCTGATCATGAAGCACCCTATATAAGTGAAGGGAATAAGCAGGTACTCAAAAATGGGATGGCATTTAGTGTAGAGCCTGGTATATACATTGCCGGGAAGTTTGGTATGAGAGTAGAGGATATTGTATTATTAAACGAAGGAAAAGGTGAGATATTAAATAAAGTTACAAAAGATATGATTATAATCAGATAGAACCGCCAGTTCATTACACTGTGAGCCCGCCTTAGTCCCGCAACTAAATATTGCGGTGGCTTGACGGGCCTGTTATGGATTGTAAATTCTATTCTACAGTGTTTTTAGAAATTCTAGAACAGAGGGTTTTTCTTTTTTTATTTAAGATGAAAGAAATTAAAATGCTGATAATCATAATTGAGAATATAATTGCTAGGGATACTGCAACTGAAACATTTATGTGGAAAAATGTAATGGAGAGTTTGATTCCCGTAAATATCAATATACATGCAACTCCGTATTTTACATAGGCAAAGTTTTGATGGAGTTTTTCAAGTAAAAAGTACATATTTCTAAGTCCCAATATGGCAAAGATATTAGAAGTATACACTATAAAAGGATCGGTAGTTATGGAAAATACGGCGGGAATTGAATCTATGGCAAAAATTATATCTGAAGACTCTATCAATATGAGTATTGCAAACAATGGAGTTGCATAAAGCATTTTGTTTTTTTTGACGAAGAATTTTTCACCTTCTAGTTCTTTAGAAACAGGAACTATTTTATTTACAAGCCTGATTATCTTACTGTCGTTGAAGTTGTTTGATTTTTCCTTTTTTATAATCATTTTTATGCCGCTTATTATGAGAATAAGGCCGAATATATAGAGCATCCAGTGAAACTTATTGACAATGGTCACACCTAAAACTACAAATATCAATCTCAATAGTACCGCACCAAAAATTCCGTAAGTCAGCACTCTTCTCTGATATTGGGGTTTTATAGAAAAACTTTCAAATATAAGCAGAAATAGGAAAAGATTGTCTAGGCTAAGACTTTGTTCGATTACATATCCTCCTAGAAAAGATAGGGCTTTTTCCTGTCCCATGAAGATATAAATTCCGATATTGAAGAGCAAAGCTGATCCTACCCAGAAGCAAAGATGGAGTAGTGATTTTTTTGTAGACATAAATTTACCTCCTTGTAATTTAATAATTGATATCTGCACTTTGAAGCAAAAATAAAGACTCCTAACATAATTCGTATTTAAAATAGAATTATGTTAAAAGTCTTATTACCCTTAGGTTTATAAAGCCAGATTTAAAAACAAATCGAAATGTTGACTTTATAATTTAAATTACTCCCTTTTAACTACAAATATATAATTGTTGGAGCTTATGTTTATATAATAATATAGATTTTGAATATTATCAAGTTAATAATATAATATTAATAAAAGAACTTTTGAAGGTGGGAGTATGCAGAAGGTAATTTTTCTTGTAGATATGAATGCTTTTTTTATAAGCTGTGAAACAATAAGGCATCCTGAAATTATTGATAAACCTGCGGCAGTAGCAGGAGATCCCAAAGATAGGAGAGGGATTATTTTGACTGCAAATTATAGGGCCCGAAAATTTGGAGTTAAAACCACCATGGTTTTAGGTGAAGCATTAAAGCTTTGCCCCGATTTAATTCTCATTCCTCCTGACAGGGATTTCTATGCACAAAAATCAAGACAGATTATGGATATACTTTCCTCATATACACCCATTATTGAACAGAACAGTATTGATGAAGCATGGCTTGATATGACGGGCTGTGATAGAATATTTGGAATACCTTCGAGATCAGCAGAACTTATAAGCCGCCATATTGACAGCGAACTGGGATTGGGATGCTCCATAGGTATATCAGAGAATAAATTTCTTTCAAAAATGGCTTCTGAGATGAAAAAGCCTCTTGGAATTACAGAACTTTGGAGGAAGGATATTAAATCAAAGCTGTGGCCTCTTGACATTCAATCCATGTATGGAGTCGGGAAAAGAACTTCCCGAAAATTGCAGTATATGGGAATTAAAACTATTGGAGATCTGGCACTTTTTAACCGGGAATATCTTATAAAAAAGTTTGGAAGGGTTGGAGGAAAAATTCATGAATTTGCCAATGGCATTGACGATTCGAACTTAAAACCGCGGCTGCAAAACGATGTAAAATCCATTGGAAAATCCATTACAGTATCTCATGATGTTTTCAATATGGAGGAAGCCAGGGTTATTTTAATGAAGCTTTCTGATGAAATAGCAATGACTGCTAGAAAATACGGTAAAAAAGGTCATACAGTACAGATAAGTATTAAATATTCAAATTTTAAATCCATTACCAGGCAAAAACCTGTTGTTCCAACATGCTTGTCCAAAGATATTTATTCGGCGGGGATTGATCTGCTTGAAAAAAGCTGGAATATGCAACTGCCGATACGTCTGCTTGGAATAAGTATAAGCGGATTTCAGGAGGACTGTAAAATGAGGCAGATATCCATGTTTGACATGATGAAAAGTGATTTCGGAAAAGATAATTTGGATAGGGAACAAAAAATAGAAAATGTTATTGATTCTATACGTCAAAAATATGGATCCTCCATAATAAACAGGGCAGCATTGATAAAAAATATGGAAAAATAAAGATTTTATATATTTTTTATATTATGGCATAAGAATGATGAAAATTCTAGAT
>NZ_FXYI02000236.1:0-4206 GCF_900184915.1 Clostridium sp. HV4-5-A1G
AAATAGTATTATAAAATAATTTACTACATTATCATTTAGACAAATTATATTATTCATCATAGTTTTGACATTATTAGGCGAATATCCAAAGAATTTATATATTTCTTGTGATACGTAAATTGGAATTTTAAAAGGTAAAATCATTTTGATTATTACAGCTAACCATATATAATAACAAAATCCACATGTATATCTTTTAGACAGAGTTTTTTCGAAAATTATAATAATAACAATTTCTATGCTCCCGAATAAAGATATCTGTAATAGATTTTTCATAAACATTTCCATCATAACTGTCACCTGCTTTTAATCCACTTATCCAGTTCATCCAGATCATCATCGGTAATATCATTATCTTCGTGCAGGGTAGTAATGAAACTTTTTAAAGAACTTCTGTGAACTTTTTTAAAAAATTCCCTGGTTTCAAATCTGCGGTATTCATCTTCTAGTACAACCGGTGTATAATAAGTGATCTTCTTTCCCTTTGCTACAGTTATAAACTTTTTCTTTGCCAAACGTGAAAGAAGCGTTAATATGGTTGTATTTTTCCAACCTTTTTTTTCTTCCATAATTTTAACTATTTCTTTTGAAGATACAGGAATCTTGCTAGACCAGATGACTTTCATAACTTCTAATTCCGATTCCGGAATTTTTTTAATTGACAACATAAGTCACCTCCTTTATATATATTCTACATATGTAGAATATATATGTCAATTGTTTTTTATTATAAAAGACCTTCCAGTCAGGTAATTGCTGGAGGCCTTTCCTTATTTTCTGCCTAAAAATATTTTACTTACTCAATCTAATTAAATTATATTCCAAGTTATCTAAAAATTTGGTATAATACAAGTAGGTGAAATATAAATGAGCAAAAACGAAGAAGTGAAACTGGATGGAATTTTAAAGGCACTGTTTTCAACATCACAGCAGGTACTTATAAATTTTATAAACAGGATGTTTGGTACAGATTATTGCTATGGTGATGTGGCTGTTACATACGGGAAGACGGAATTTCCACTGGAAGATTTCAATTATGATTTTATAAAGGCTGATTTGATCCTGAACTTTTTGGAGGAAGAGAAAAAAACAGTATATCATATAGAGTTCCAGACAAAAAATGATACTTCAATGGCGATAAGGATGTTTCAATATGGGTTTCACATAGGTAAAAACAACAGTATATTGGAAAATAATATTAAAGTAGTATATTTTCCCAAACAGCTGGTTATCTTTATAGAGGAAAATTCAAAAATAAAGGATGAATTGAGACTTAAGATTATATTTCCAGGTGGAGAGAAGGTCGATTATAGTGTCCCTGTTATGAAATATTGGGAATATACTGATATAAATCTGATTGAAGAAAAGCTATATATATTGCTGCCGCTCCAGGTATTTAAATTCAGAAAAATATTTGAGCACCTGAAACGTAAGAAAGATACCGGCAGGTCCGAATTTGACGATGTACTTAAGGAAGCCAAGAACTTGTCGTATAAACTTGCCAAAGAAATATCCAGGCTTAACAGCAGGAAAGAAATTATGGATAATGATTTTAATAGTATGCTTATAGCTATTCAGAATTTAATGGCATATCTGAATCGAAACTATTGTAATAATAAAAATGTAGAAGAAGAGGTGAGTAAGATGCTAAAGTCTTTTTACGATCCAGCAGTAGAGAAGAAAGGAATTGAAAAAGGGCGCAGAGAAACTCTGATAAGTAATTTACAGACGCTTCTTAATATTAAATTTTCAGATACGTCTTATATGTCCAGAATAAAGAAAATAGAAGATGAAGATACTTTGAATTCCGTATTTGAAGATGCAGTGAAAAGCAATTCCATTGAAGAACTCAAGGAAAAATTGAAACAGAGAAAATTAAACTAGAAAATAAGATCTGTCTGTAATGGCAGATCTTATTTTCTTAAATAATTATCCAAAGTTTTATTGGTTACTGGGCAATCAGATCCATCACATCCCGCCGCATGCTCTGTGGAACTTCTTCTGTCGGCTTACCCATTGAACTTTATAATAAAGTGGTGGGGTTCGGATAGATAGAATTTTTTAAATTTTATAAAAAAGTATTGACTTATATGAACATATGTAGTAAAATTACATACAAATTAAAAACAAAGATAGGGATATGTAAATATGAATTATATTTTGAAGAGAGTGAGGAATGGTGGAAACTCATAAATATTTCATATTGAAAATCACCCTTGAGTTGTAGGCTGAAACAAGAGTAAGCTGTGCCGGTGCAAGCCGTTATGTAATTGAGTAAAAAATTGGGTGGTACCGCGAAACAGACTTCTCGCCCCAGGCAGAAGGACTGTTTTTTTTATAGTTTAAAATGGATGTAAAATTTTATATTTTAACAGCGAGGAAAGGGACATGTAAATGCGAAAAATATTTTAAAGAGAGTGAGGAATGGTGAAAACTCATAAATGCTTCGCATTGAAGATCACCCTTAAGCTGCAGGCTGAAACAAGAGTAAGCTGTGCCGGTGCAAGCCGTTATGTAATTGAGTAAAAAATTGGGTGGTACCGCGAACAGACTTCTCGCCCCAGGCAGAAGGACTGTTTTTTTTATTACCCTTGAGTTTTATATAAGATAGATATATTTTCATCTGGCCAGTGAAAATTTATATATTACCTATCAAAATATGTTAAAGGAGGATTTAAAATGTTTGATTCTAAAAAGTTTACTAAAGCTGATTTGCAAAAAAATGCTCAGGATAATTCTGTAATATACGAAAATACAAATTTCTACTATGAATATTTGAGAGATATGAAATCAGATGGTTTAAATGATAGCTGTGACTATTCTACAGTTTTTATGACATTCTAAATTACTTGATAATGACTTTAAATAATGGAGCTATAGCTCCATTATTTTTTGCTTGAAAATAGCGTATTTATAAATGTGATAGTATGTATATGAAAAATAAGGTTTATTTATCTTTATTGTTTATACTTAAGTTTATAATTAAAATATAATGTGAATTATAATAAAGGGTGTGGGGTGAAATTAATGGAAAATTTACTTTATAAAGATGAAATGACACCAAAAGAAAGAGAAACAGCCATAAGTTCTGGAAAGATGGCAGATCGTATTCAATGCTGCCCTTTTGTAGGTGAAGTGGGGGCAAAGTTTATCGGGGTTAAGATATCTGAATTATGCCATGATTATAAATTACTGGCCAAAAATGAAATAAATCTCTATAGAACTTTTGGATTTGACTCTGCAGGAGGAGGTCCCAATCTGTTTGGCATTGCGGAGGCCATGGGTACGGTACTGGCCTATCCTGATGATGACATGCCTTATGTAGATATACCCGTAGTGAAAGAGTATGACGATATAGATAAACTTAAACCGGCAGATCCACATAAGGATGGGAGACTTCCGCTGTTTTTAGAGGCTGCAAAAATAATAAATCAGGAAATAGGTAGAGAAGTTGATATCTCAAGCGACTTCGGAGGACCTTTTACTACGGCGGCATCTTTGAGGGGGGTTGATGTTTTTTTAAGAGACACGCTGAGAAATCCCGAATGGGTACATAAGCTCTTGAATATAGCTACAGAGAGCATTTTCAACTATATAGATGCAGTTTGTGATATAGGTGTAAAACCATGTATTTCTGAACCAGTAGCTTCTCTCACGGTAATCAGTCCCAGACAATTCAGGACTTTTGTCAAACCTTATCTGAAAAGATGTGTTGATAGAATAGTAGAAAAGTTTGGAAGTGCACCGACAATTCACATATGCGGAAATACAAAGGGAGTATGGCAAGATATAGCGGATACCGGAATACAGATGTTTAGTGTGGACAATGTGGTGGATCTGGAGGAAGTTAAGAGGTCCATTGGTGACCGAGTGGGATTAATGGGGAATGTGGAACCCATAGAGATAGTATGCAACGGAACTAAAGATGAAATTTTTCAGGAGGCTAGAAAATGTATTAGAAAAGCTTACGACAATCCCAAGGGATTTGTATTAAGTACTGGATGCAAGGTGCCTATGGCAACTTCCAGAGAAAATATTGAATTTCTCATGGATGCTGCCAGGACTTATGGGAAATATCCTATAGAAGATAATATTTAATATATTCAGCCTTTTTTAAACTTATTTTACTTTCAGTGTATATAATATTTTTTAAATAAATATGGTAAATATGATATAATAATATAAATAAAGTTGGATATTATATAC
>NZ_FXYI02000237.1:0-4205 GCF_900184915.1 Clostridium sp. HV4-5-A1G
ATATAAATATAGAATAAATGATATACTATCTCTAAATAGATAAAATTTTTCTAAGATAAATGTCCCTTAAATATTGCACTTACGAAACTCTATGGTGCGCCCGAGAGGAGTCGAACCTCCGGCACGCGGTTTAGGAAACCGCTGCTCTATCCTACTGAGCTACGAGCGCATATACATTTGCTACCTTCATATTCTATTATAATTTATGAAAATTGTCAATTTTTTTATGAACTTTTATTAAATAAAGCATAAATCAGCATTATAAAAAACTTTATATTATCTACAATCCTACCAATTTCTAATCATATGGATTGTTAGGTAATTTATTTATAAATTTATATAGGAGGATTAAATATGATCAATGAATTAAAAAATTTATTTTTGGCAGGCATAGGTTCAGCTGCATATACTTATGAGAAAGCAGTAAAATTAATTGAGGAAATGGTTGAAAAGGGGAAAATAACAGTAGATGAGGGGAAACAACTATCTGAAGAATTAAAAAAAACAGTTATAGCTAAAAAAGAAGATATAAAACCTATAAACAAGAATGATTTGCTATCAATACTAAAGGATATGAATCTTGCGTCTAAAGAAGATATATCATCAATAAATGAGAGATTAATTGCACTTGAAAATAAAATAAAAGAAATGACTAAAGCTTAAAGCTTTAGTCAGAACAAAATATATGTCATGAAAACTTTATATTCGAAAAGATTTAAAGAAATAATGAAGGTATTAGCTAAATACGGTTTTAAATTTTTAGTATGTACTAAAAATCACAATAAAGAAAAGTCACCTCAAAATCTCAGAAAAGCTTTCGAAGAACTTGGACCTACTTTTATAAAGATAGGTCAAATATTAAGTTCAAGACCTGATATAATGCCTTCTCAATACATTGAAGAACTCTCAAAGCTCCAAGATGATGTACTTCCTGAAAGTTATGAAAATATAAATAAAGTATTTTTTGAAGAATTTAATAAAAACATAGAAGATTGTTTTCAACATTTTGAAAAGATCCCCCTGGCATCGGGATCTATTGCCCAAGTATACAATGCAACTTTAAAAAATGGGAAAAACGTTATCGTAAAAATACAAACACCTAATATAAAAGAGAAGATGGAAACAGATATATATATACTGTATAAAATTATAAAAATTACTAAAGTTAAATTTAAAGAATCCTTAATTGATCCTGAAGAAGCTTTGGATGAATTACTTTTTTCAACTAAACAAGAACTAAACTTTAATCTGGAAGCTAGTAATATGTCAAAATTCAAAAAACTAAACGAAAATGTAAATTTTTGCTATGTACCTTATGTAGTAAACGAATTATCGGGAATTAAAGTATTGACTATGGAAAAAATTTATGGATTTAAAATAAATAACATAGAAAAACTAAAAAAAGAAAAATATGATTTACAGGATTTAGGTAAAAAATTAGCTTTATCTTTTTTTAAGCAGGTATTTACCGATGGCTTTTTTCATGCTGATCCCCATCCTGGAAATTTAATGGTACTCAATAAAAAAATATGTTTTTTGGATTTTGGAATAGTAGGTACCATTTCGCCCCGACTTAGACTTCTTTTAAATGAGGCTATTATGTCCATAGTACATAAAGATACAGACAAACTTGTATCTGTTATTATATCAATAGGTGTAAAAAAAGACCTTATAGATAGAAATAAATTGTATGAAGATGTAGAATTGTTTTTAATAAACTATCTGTCTACTTCTCTTAAAAATATAAAGATTTCAGTATTATTAACAGAAATTTTTAAATGTGCAAAAAATAATAGTATTACTTTACCCAAAAATTTAATATTACTGGTGAAGAGTTTAATTATGGTAGAAGGTCTAGTAACAGAAATATCACCTGAAATTGATATTCTAGACATAGCAATACCCTTTGTTAAAAGCAACAATAAATTTTATTATTTTGATGATATAAATCCAGAAAATATCCTTATAAATTCCTATAATTTTACAAAAAATTTTTCAAAGTTTCCAATAAAAACAATAGAATTAATGGATTGTATATTAAATGGAAGAACTAAAATTGAATTAAAATTTAGTAAAATTGATGATTCCATAAACCAGTTAAATAAAATGGTAAACAGGCTATCACTTTCCCTAATAACATGCTCCATAATTGTAAGTTCATCTCTGATTTTAAATTTTAATATAGGTCCTAAAATCTACAATATCCCATTAATAGGTATTGTAAATTTTATATTTTTTATATTGATCGGAATTATATTGATAATCTCCATAATTAAATCCGGAAGATTTTAAAAAGGAGATTAAATCTTATTCTCCTTTTCTACCTTTATTCCATTTAAAATATAATTCATAAGACTTTCTATCATATCATCCAGATCTTTTTTATCTTCATTCATTAATTCATAAACAGCAACAGAACAGACTGTTCCAAATAAGGTGTACGATAAAAAAGATAAATTACATTTTTTTATGCTGCCATCATCCACAGCTTCTTTTAAATAATTTTGTATATAAACTATGTAAGATTTTATACATTCCCTCAATTCTAATTGCCTTGCTTCCTGTCCCCAAATCTGACTCATTATTACTTTTATAAAATCTCTGCTCTCATAAATCAATCCCCACTGAACTCTACAGAGAATTCTTATCTTTTCCAAAGAGTCACTTACATCTTTAGAATCACTTTCTATTTTTCCCTTTAGTACATTCATCCCTTCTTGAACTATATATTTAAATATCTCTTCCTTGCTTTTAAAATGATAGTATAATGTTCCCTTTGCCACACCTGCATCAGCTGCTATAGCATCCATTGTTGCACCATTATACCCGTTTTTAGAAAAAACTTTTATAGCAGATTCAGAAATCGTTCTTTTCGTATTATTCATAAATACCACTCCAGATTTTTATCGCATAATTATTGACTGGTCAGTATAATTATATCCATTTTCATTATACTCTGTTATTAAAATAACTCAATAGTTTTTAATAAAAGGATTTAAAAGCCATTTTCATATAATTATTATAATGTTAAAATAAATAATAAACAAATTCAACTATTTAAAATGTTAACTGGAAGGTAGAAAATGATTAGATATTTTAACAGAAGGACGAAAAATTATAATATAGAAAAAGTGGCAGGAGATGCTTATTTAAAGTGGATCTATTCTTCCCCCCTGGGAATGAAATTTCTTGAAATCATAGTTAAAAAGAAGATATTTTCTAAATTATATGGCTTATTTTGCAGCACCAAATACAGTAAAAGGAAAATCAGGTCCTTTATAGATGATTTTAATATAGATATGTCTGAATGTGCCATGGATTACAATGATTTTAATTGTTTCAATGATTTTTTTTCAAGGTCTCTCAAAAAAAATGCTAGGCCAATTAATATGAATAAAAAAATTTTAATATCACCTGTTGATGGAAGATTGACAGCATATGAGCATATAAATTTAAACAAAATTGTCCAAATTAAAGGATTTACATACAGCCTATGTGATCTAATAAACAATAACAAAACACCTGTAAAATTCAACAATGGCACCTGTTTAATATTCAGGCTATGCCCAACAGACTACCACAGATTTCACTTTATAGACTGGGGAAAATGCGAATCTTATAAAAAAATTAAAGGAGACTATTATTCCGTAAATCCAATATCTTTAGAAAATATTTCTAATGTGTTTTGTAAAAACAAAAGGGAATGGAGTATTTTTCATTCTAATAATTTTGGTGATGTAATTTATGTGGAGATAGGCGCTACTTGCGTGGGTTCAATAATACAAACTTATTGCCCCAAAAAAGATATTTCTAAAGGTGCTGAAAAGGGGTATTTCAAGTTTGGTGGATCAACTGTAATTTTATTTTTTGAAAAAAATAAAATTACAGTTGATAAAGACATAATTGAGCAGACAAAAAAAGGTTATGAAACAAGGGTATTAATGGGAGAAAAAATTGGAATTCAGTATGAAAATTAAATTTTTTCTTCATTTCTTATTGCAGCTCTTTAACAAAGCTCTAGTTGTTATTTTTATCTATAATAATTAATATCAACACTATTAAAATAGGAAGAATTACTGACAGTATATTTAATATTTTCGACAGTATATCTGATGAACCTAAATTTTCAATCAGCACCACCCGTAAAACGGGTGGTTTGCTCTAGCCCTATAAGGGCATGTTACTGGCAGTGCTACTCGCACACT
>NZ_FXYI02000238.1:0-4096 GCF_900184915.1 Clostridium sp. HV4-5-A1G
TTATTTTAGTTTTTTGCATTTATCTCTTTTTTATTAAAATTATTAATATATCATTTTAAATTTTATAATTTCATAAATTCAATCAATTCTTTTTTTGATGGGTAACCATCGTTATCTCCTGGTGACATCACTGCTAATGCTCCTATTGCATTTCCCCTCCTGATAGAATCCCTCATGCTCAATTCTTCCAGTAATCCACTTATAAATCCAGCTGCAAAACCATCACCGGCACCAACAGTATCAACTACTTTGTCGACCTTAAATCCTTCTACCAAATAAGATCCTTCTTTTGATTTTACAAATGCACCTTTTTCCCCCAGTTTTATAATTACAAATTTAACACCTTTTTTTAGATAAAAATCGGCAATTTCTTCTTTTTTATTACTTCCCGTTAATATCAATCCTTCACCTATACCGGGCATTACATAATCACATTTAAACGCCAGATCGTTTATTGTTTTAACCATTTCCTCTCTGCTTGCCCATAATTGTGGCCTCAGATTGGGATCGAAAATGATCGGTATATTATTTTCTTTAATAGAATTCAATAATTTATAAACCGATTTCCTGGTACTTTCAGATAATGCCGGAAAAATTCCAGATATATAGGCACACTTGACTCCCTTTAAATCCAAATTGTCTAAATCATTTATATCAAAGTGAGCTGCGGCAGAATTCTTTCTGAAATAAAATATTTTAGGGTCTCCCTTGCTTACTTTTGATTTTAATTGAAATCCAGTAGGGTAATCATTAGTTGAACATATATAATCTGTCCCTATGTTTTCTTTTTTTAAGTTTCTCTTAATAAATATTCCAAAAGGATCTTCCCCCAATTTTGTGATGTATTCCACGGAATGTCCCAGTCTGGATAAGCCGACACATACATTGACTTCAGCACCAGCCAAATATTTTTCAAAATGCTTTACTTCACTTAATTCTTTGTCTAATTCATCAGCTCCAGCTGCTCCAAATAAAACTAATGGTTCTCCAATTGTTATTACTTCACTCATTTTTTACCTCCACTTAAAAGTTATTTATATTAGTATTCCAGCACCTTCTTAATCTCTTCTTTTATAACTGAAAAGTCTTCACATGGGTACTCTAAACTAACTGGAATATCTTTAGGAAATATATCGAGCACTTCTTTCCACAGTATATTTCCTTCATTTAATAAAACTGTCCTAAGTCCATCGGAAGTTCTTTTAACATCTTTTAGATGTATATGTCTAGTAAAATCTTTCAACAATTTTGCATTTTCCATCTCATCTTCATTTATCCAGGACCAGTTTCCAATATCATAAACATAGCCAATATCGATGTTTTCTTTTTTGCAATCCTCTAAAAATTTAATAATATTCTTGCATGTTCCATTTTCAACACTTTGATCATTCTCTATATTTATACTTATTTTAGTGTCTAGGATACCCCTTAGATCTTCTTTCAAATTACCTGCATATCCTCTGTAATCTCCAATGTTCAGCTTTAAACTTTTACAATTGAATTTTTTAGCTTCTTCAATATATTTTAAAATATTTTTCTTATTAACTTCACCATCTATAAACAGATATTTAGGTACACTATAATAAGTATTGATTCGAAATTTCTTGGATAGTTTAGAGAACATTTCTAGTTCTGTACTAAAATTTCTAATAAATTCTCTTCTTATTTCAATATTACTAAGATTGAGTTCATTTAAATATTCAAATATTTCCTCCTGTTTAAAACCTTTTTCCATATAATTTTTAAAAACAAGAGTATTAATAACAACTAATTTTTTATCCATAATAAATACTCCCACTTAATTTAATGCATCAAAAATATCTCTAACCCTTTTATCAATTTCATTTAAATTGTTTTCATTGATATTGTTTGTAAAGTATCCACCTAATCCAACAGCAACTGCACCATTTTCAAACCATTCTCTAATATTACTTTTATTAACTCCACCCGTTGGCATAAAATCTATGTATGGGAAGGGTGCTTTTAATTCTTTTATATATGACGGTTTAAGTGAGCTTCCAGGAAAAAGCTTTATAACATCTGCTCCCAGTTTATAAGCTCTAAATACTTCAGTAGGTGTGAGTGCTCCTAAAAAACAAAATATATCTTTTTCTTTACATATTTTGCAGACTTCCTCTACTGTACATGGTGAAACAATAAAGTCAGCTCCGTTTTCTATAGCTTCCTTGGCATCAGTTAGATTGACGATTGTACCTGCTCCAACTAAAATATCTGGAAATCTTTTTTTAAGTTTTTGTATTAAATTACCCGCGTTTTTAACGGTATATGTTACTTCTATTGCTTTTATACCGTTGACAATCAACTTTTCTGATACTTTTTCCGCTAATGTGAAATCTTTGCATCTGACAACTGCTATAATTTTTTTATTTATTTTTTCAGCAACATTGTATTTACTCATATTTATATCTCCTTTACTGTTTTTTATAAACCGGTTTCTAAAAATTATGTAAAAAATCTGTTTTTAATCATTTTTTAGAAGACGGTTTATATCAATATCTTATAAATATATCAATGCAGAATTACATTGATATATTTTAAAGTACAGTTGATCCTCTTATTTCTAATTTTGCTTTTAATTGTTTATGCACTATATCGTGGGTGCTTCCATTTTCTATTTTATCAATTAAAATCTTTGCTGCTTGAAATCCCATTTCACAGGTTGGTTGTGAAACAGTTGTAATTCCTGGAGTTATAAGCTCTGCCCAACCCCAATTATCATAACCACATATTGCAATATCATCTGGAATTTTTATGTTTAATTTTTTCATTGCCTGTAATGTATTTAACAGAACCACACCGTTTACTGCAAAAATCACTTTTTTACCGTTATGGCTGTTTTGGAATTTACGTATATTAACTTCAATATTTCCCTCTTCCTCGTGATCAATAACACATACATAGAAATTAGATTTATCTAGTCTTTTACTACATACATCTACAAATGCCTCTTCTCTCTCTTTTCTTGGAGTTATCCTTTTAGCATCTTCAGTAAAGAAAACAAGATTTGTAAATCCTGAATCTATTAAATAATTAATTGTTTGGCTTGTAAGTTCGTAATTATTACTAGTTACGGTACTAAATTCTTCTTCACAAACCGTTCTATCAAGCATCACAATTGGAATTCCCGTTTTTTTTATGCTGATTAATTTTTTTACGTTTTCACCCGTGCTATTTATAATTAATCCCTCTACTCTTTGATCTAATAAAGATTCAATATACTCTTCTTCTATACGAGGATTCCTATCGGAATTCACAATAATGATATTGTAGCCTTTGCTTTTACATGCATCACCAATTCCTTTGATTAATATAGATGAAAAGGGATTTATCAAATCTGCTACTATAACTCCGATTAACTTGCTTTTTTTAAGTTTTAAGCTTCTTGCAATATTATTTGGTCTAAAATCCAGTTTTTTAATTACATTCTCAATTTTTTTCTTCGTTTTTTCAGACATATATTCAAACTTACCATTCAAGTATCTGGATATAGTTGATTTAGAAACGCCCGCTGCTTTTGCCACGTCATCTATAACAATTTTTTTATTATTGTCCATATTTAATCTCACCTTACGAAACCGATTTCTAACATTAGAATATCATCTATTTTTAGCAATGTCAATATTGTTATATTATTTTTTAAGCATGTAAATTTAGAATATGCAGTGTTTTGATATATAAATATGTCGAACTTATAATGATGAAATATCATCTCATATCAAAGTAAACATCAATAGGTGAACTGCCACCACTTACAGAAGCGGATGGCTTCTTAGTCAATATTTCTAACGGAACAAGTTTACCTAAGCTCTAAAGGTCGAACCAACCTCAGTGTATTACTAAAATTATAAAGCTAATTTCAGCAGATTTTTGCTGGCGTTTATATCTCTGTCATGGTGTGTGCCACATTTAGGACAGGTCCATTCTCTGAGTGCAAGATTTTTTACTTCTATATTCTTATGTCCACAAACTGAACACAATTGACTACTTGCATAATTACTGGGTGCCACTATTATTTTTCTGCCATACCATCCAGCCTTGTATTCCAGCATTCTTCTGAATTCACTCCAGCTTGCTT
>NZ_FXYI02000239.1:0-4091 GCF_900184915.1 Clostridium sp. HV4-5-A1G
ATTTTTTTCAATAAAATTTTTACATAATATGATATTAGTCATATCTAATAAATTTCTTGATTAATGGCCTTTCATTTTTAAGTAAAACTTGATTTATAAATTTTTTTATTTTTTCGTTGTCTTGAAAATTAAAATTCAAAGTGTTTATTACTCCTTCAACAATAATATCATTTTTAATTTTTTCTGGTAATTCATTAAATAGAGTTTTACACATTTCTATA
Organism: Clostridium sp. HV4-5-A1G; assembly: GCF_900184915.1. Classification (NCBI taxonomy): domain Bacteria; kingdom Bacillati; phylum Bacillota; class Clostridia; order Eubacteriales; family Clostridiaceae; genus Clostridium; species Clostridium sp. HV4-5-A1G. Next base: position 222 of record NZ_FXYI02000239.1, read on the forward strand.
GTATCCTTACTAAATTCTTTATTTGCTGCTAATACATACTCTTCTAATTTCTCTCCTACCATTTAATAAAACCCTCCTTGCTTCACTAATTTGACTTTCTTAATGTTTGATTGTAAATCAATATAACTATACTATTTTTTTAAACAAGTTTCCATTTAGCTCTGAAATCTTTAATATCTAGAAAATCTCTTTGAACAAATGAGCCTTTATTAATTCCCATATCACTTTCGGTCTTAAGTAACTTAACATATATTCTTCCATTTATTATGTTTGCAATACCTTTTGCTCCTCTTTTCACCAGATAACTTTTTCTACTACCCTTGATTAAATAATCTACTTTGCAAATTACATCCATACATATTTCACACTCCATTTATTTGTTAGCTTTATAGCTGAAGCCAATTGTTACCTTATATAAGGCATTTACCAATTTCCTTTATATATTTAATATGTGGTATTTTAAAGTATAAAAAATATAAAATAAAAAATAAGGTCTGCCACTATGGACAAGCCTTATAAATAATCTATTCTTACTATTTTAGTTTTTTTGAGTTCTTCTATGAAGTTATTTCTGACTTCATCACTATAAATTGGAAATTTATTTATTGCCTTCCCACACCTTTCCTAGTATATCTTTTAACACTAAAAAGGCATCTAGATAACTATATTGATATTCTTCAATTAACTCATTTACCATTGAGTTTATCCTTGTAGCATACTTTGGTATATTCACTTCATTTTGATATTGAATCAGAATCGGATATTTCTTTCCCCATGCACTTGTCCAATCAATTTTTTCTTCTATTTGCTCACTGGTTTTTTCAATAATCTGTTGTATTTCTTTCACATCAATATCAAATTCAATCAGTTCATCCAATGACATATTGTATAAAACCGCCATCTTTTTAGACTGGCGTATGTCTGGAAGTGTTTCATTTGTTTCCCATTTTGAGACTGTCTGCCTGCTTACTCCTAATTTTTCTGCCACATCCTCTTGAGAAAGCCCACATTTCTTTCTTGCATGAAATAAACTGTTTCCTAAATTCATAAAACTTACCTCCTGATTTTATTTATCTAAGGAGAATTATTGCATCTAAGAAAAAATAAAGCCACCAATTATATCTTACATTTTTGCTCCTTTTCCTAACGTAGTTACCTTGATAAATTGGAAATTTGTAAGATACTTATTTCAATATTTTTATAATTTCTTTATATGCAGCCTTTCCTTCAGGGAAATATGGCAGCATAGGATAACAATGAAACATTCCTTCTCCAACATGTATTACACATTTTGCCTGATAGGTATCATATGCATTTGCAAAATACTCCGCTTCAGCATACAAAACCTCATCACTACCATAATAAAAATGAGTAAGTGGGAAATTAGAAAAGTTGCCTCTAACGCCGGAAATCATGTATTCAGGAATATTTTCCCCATGTTCCATAATCTCTCGTATGGTCTCCATAAAGGATGCAGGGACACACAGATCTTTTTCATCCAACATCGCCATTTTCTGCTTTTCTTCATCTGACAAAGGTACACTGCCCGGAGAACTTGCAATAATCAATCCTGGCATAGGAAGCGGCTTTGGCTGCACATTATTATGAAGACATATACCTATAGCCAATGCTCCGCCAGAGGAAAATCCTAAAATTGCAATATTATTCGGTGCATACTCTAACAGCATCTCTTTGTATACTTCGTATACCATTTCAAAAGCATACTTCACAGAATTGTCAATGCATAGTGGATAATATGGAAACCACACATCTCTTCCGCTCCGTTTTCCTATATCAGAAGCGGCCTTCAAATCACCGGTATCTGGCTCTATGATATATCCGCCACCAAAAAGAAACAAAAGAGCTTTCTTTGATTTGGCAGGTTGTGTTTCGATCTTTAGACAATGGTAATGCCCACATATCATTTCATCTTTGTATCGATATCTTGAATCATTCGGCATTACAAAGCCGCGTTTTCTATTTATTTTTTTCGCTCTTTTTATAAGTTCTCCCTTTGAACCAGCAAACATTTTTTTCATCCCTGAAAGTTTCATCATTTGTTTTGCTATACGATATATGATACTCATAATTCAACTCCTGATCCTTCATATGTATAATTCTCGATAAATTTACTATTTTACCTGCAAACTAAATCTAACAATTATTATAACATATCACATGGAAAATCAATTACCCTTAATCTTTATACTGATCTTATATACACCTTTTTATCTGTGAATACCGCTTCAAAATCATGCACCTGTATATCCTCAAAGTATATACGTTCAAAAAATTTCAACATCTCTGTAAAAGAGTATTGTACCAGCATTCGTTCAACTAAAAACGTAATTTTATCACTAAAACTCAGCTTGGTAGATTTAAATGCTTTTAGCCTGGTATCTTCAATGACCTTTCTCACAGATATTGAATCCATGCCGCAATCAATAATTTCATCATGTGATCTTATCATCTTTTTTTGAAATAGCATATATACGGCACCATGGGTTCTGAACTTATAAACTATCCCCTCTTTAATTTTAAATTTTCTTGTATCAAGAGCTGCTATTTCAAATCCTTCTATAAATCCATCTACAATTTTGTTCAGCACATACATAGTACTATGGTTTTTCATATTTTTTATATTTACAGCAGTATTCATATTTATAGAATGGGTGAAATTGTTGATACACAGGACATTGTTGACAGGGTTTTCTGATTTAATTACTATTTTCATGACTGCAGTTACAAGAAATATATAAAAGGATATAGGGATTTTATATAAAACAAGGCTTGTAACTATAATGGGAAAACAATATTTATCTATAACAACAAGCATGAAATTCAAAGATTTGACCAGTATAAACAGGATGATTAAAAGCAACCTGCTTTTCAAAATTTTATTCATTTTTATTTCAGAACCTTTCTTTGATATGGAATTTGAAACTCACAAAAAATAAAATTCCAGGATGCCAAAGGTGGTAGGTATCCTGGAAAACCAAAAAGTTGAAATGTATTATGTACTTACATAATATCATCACCTCTGCAGATAATCAATTGATTTTCTGAAAATCAAAATGGGATATCTCCATCGTCGACTGGTGTTATACCCGAGTAGTCATAATCATCTGCCAAATCATTACTTGTACCTGTATTTGATTTTGCCTTATTTTTGTCTCCCCATTCTAGAAACTGAATTTCCTCTGAAACAACTTCAGTTACAAATCTCCTACTGCCGTCCTTGGCTTCATAACTCCTTGTCTGGATTCTGCCACTGACACCTATAAGCTTTCCCTTGTTCATATAGTTTGCTACAGATTCACCCTGTTTTCCCCATACAACAATTGGAATAAAATCTGCTTCCTGCTGACCTTCTTTTTTAAATCTTCTATTTACGGCCAGATTGAACGTTGCAACAGCAGTACCAGTATTTTGTATAAATTTTAGCTCAGGATCCTTGGTCAATCTCCCGATCAAAACAACTTTATTCATCTATATCACCCCTATTTTTTATCTAACCCTCATTGCAGATGTGTAGTTTCCCAAATTTGCTATTTTTACTACATCTCCGGTATGCGGCGCTTCTATGAATTTACCGTTTCCTATATACATTCCAACATGATATGCAGGTGTACCAAAAAATACTAAATCTCCAGGTTGGAGTTCACCTCTTTGTACGGGTATGCCGAAATTCTGCTGTTCCTGTGAAACCCTCGGAATATTAACACCAAAATGTGCATATACATATTGTACGAATCCCGAGCAGTCAAATCCTTCAGGGCTTGTACCTCCCCATACATAAGGAACGCCCAGAAAAGACAGTGCATAATTTACCACATCATTTGTAGAAGTAAAGCTTCCTCTTGACAGTGA
>NZ_FXYI02000240.1:0-4070 GCF_900184915.1 Clostridium sp. HV4-5-A1G
ATTTTATTAAATAAAATAGATATAGGTGATAAAATAGATTTAGATAATATTTGTGGACTGAATTCGAAATTTGTAATAAAGACTTCAATTAAATTAGGTAAGGGATTGGATAAAGTTAAAATCTGTATTAAAGAGCTGTTTTTTAAGGGCGAAATCAAGCCTGCAGATTTATTTATAACTAATGTTAGACATAAGGAAAGCTTAATTAGAGCCAGGGAAAACTGCGTTGAAGCGTTAGATGCATTAAAAAATACTTCTGCTATAGATTTAGCTTCTATAGATATGAGAAATGCCTGGATTAATTTGGGAAAGATAACTGGTGATACTTTAGAAGAAAATATAATTGATAAGATATTTTCACAATTTTGTTTAGGAAAGTAGGTAGTTGATATTGGAATACTTTTCGGGTAAATATGATGTAATAGTTGTAGGAGGAGGTCATGCCGGATGTGAGGCAGGGCTTGCTGCAGCTAGAATGGGATGTAAAACTTTGATGTGTACTATGAATTTGGATAGCATAGGATTTATGCCTTGTAACCCTAATGTCGGAGGAACGGCCAAAGGTCATTTGGTTAGGGAGATAGATGCGTTGGGAGGTGAAATGGGCGTAAATATCGATCATACTTTTATTCAATCAAGAATGTTGAATACTTCAAAAGGACCTGCAGTACATTCATTGCGGGCTCAGGCTGATAAGAGAAATTACTCAGGGAGAATGAAAAGAGTAATTGAGAAACAGCACAACTTGTATTTGAGGCAGCTGGAAGTAGTAAAAATAAAAACAGATAAAAATAAAAGAGTTTGTGGAGTACTTACTAAAAATGGGGCATATTTTCAAGCGAAGGCTGTAGTTTTGGCTACAGGAACTTATTTAAAAGGTAAAGTAATTATAGGAGACGTTAGTTATAGTTCTGGTCCCAATGGTTTTATGCCATCTAATGATCTTTCACAGAGTTTACTTGATTTAGGGATAGAACTTAGGAGGTTTAAAACGGGTACACCTGCTAGGATAAATAAGAGAAGTGTAGATTTCTCAAAGATGATAGAGCAACCGGGTGATAAAAGGATAATTCCATTTTCATTTATGAGTGAAAAATTAGATAGAGATCAAGTTTCCTGCTATTTAACTTATACTACAAAAAATACATCGAAAATTATAAGAAATAATATAGATAGATCACCACTTTATAATGGATCAATAAAATCTGTAGGTCCAAGATATTGTCCATCGATTGAAGATAAGATAGTTAGATTTCCAGATAAGGAACAACATCAAATATTTATAGAACCTGAGGGAGAAAATACAGATGAAATGTATGTGGATGGTGCTTCTACATCTATGCCTGAAGACGTACAAATTGCCATGTATAAAACTATAATTGGGCTTGAAAATGTAGAATTTTTAAGAACAGGTTATGCTATTGAATATGACTGTATAAATCCACTTCAGTTAAAGCTTTCTTTAGAATTCAAAAAAGTTGAAGGTCTATTTGGAGCAGGTCAGTTAAATGGGAGCTCTGGATATGAGGAGGCAGCTTCCCAAGGAATAATTGCGGGTATTAATGCTGCTCTTAAATCTAAAGGAAAGGAACCTTTTATTTTAAAGAGATCTGATGCTTATATAGGTGTTTTGATAGATGATTTAGTTACAAAAGGAACTGAAGAACCTTATAGAATGATGACATCTCGATCTGAATACAGGTTATTGCTTAGGCAGGACAATGCAGATTTAAGGCTTACGGAAATAGGGTATAAAATAGGGCTGGTCGATGAAAAAAGATATAAAAGATATTTGAAAAGAAAGTATAATATAGAAAAAGAACTGAGTAGAATTAAAAGTGTCCAAATAACACCGAAAAAAGAAGTGATTGATTTTTTAAATTCATTGAATTCTTCTGAATTAAAAAAAAGTGTTAGCTTATATGAACTGATTAAAAGGCCAGAGCTTAATTATTTTAATGTAGAGGGGTTGGATATGAACAGACCTGAATTAAGTGAGGACGTTCAGGAAGAGGTTAATATAATTTCAAAATACGAGGGATATATAAACAAACAACTTGAGCAGGTAGATCAATTTAAAAAATTTGAAAACAAACTTATACCTGGTGATATAGATTATGCTGAGATTAAAGGACTGAGGATAGAAGCTATACAAAAATTGGATAAAGTGAAACCTATGAATATTGGCCAGGCCTCTAGAATTTCAGGGGTTTCACCGGCGGATATTTCTGTATTGCTGATTTATATGGAAAAAAGAATCAGAGAAAGAGCTTTATCTAAGGGCTAATTGCTTTTTTCTAGATTCTTCTAAAGCTCAGATACAAAAAAGCATTTCTTATCTGAACTTTAGAATTATTTGATAGTCATTTAAAATAACAATGATGTGGAGAAATTTTATGAATCATTTTCAAATTATGAAAGAAGTATGTAATGATATTGAATTGAGTTTCAATGAAGAAAAGTATAACAAGTTTATGAAATATAAAGATATATTAAAATTATGGAATAATAAAATGAATCTTACTGCAATAGTAGAAGACGAGGATATTGTTAAAAAGCATTTTATAGATTGTATAGAAATATTTAAATTTTCACCTATAAAAGCTGCTTTAAATATTATAGATGTTGGAACAGGAGCTGGATTTCCAGGAATTCCTATTAAGATACTTGATGAAAGAAAAAGAATCACACTGTTAGATTCTTTAAATAAGAGGATAAATTTTTTAAATCAAGTTGTGTTAAAACTTAAATTGGATGAGATAAACTGTATACATGGAAGAGCAGAAGATTTTTCTAAAAAACTGGAATATAGAGAAAAGTTTGATATGGCTGTGTCAAGAGCAGTGGCAAATTTGGCAGTTTTAAGTGAATTTTGTATTCCATATGTAAAAATAGATGGATATTTTATAGCTATGAAAGGTCCTGCAGTGGAGAATGAAATAAAAGATGGTAGAAATGCAATTAATATTTTAGGTGGGAAAGTAGAGGATATAATCAAGGTAGAAAATTATGGGTTTAATCATAATTTAGTCGTAATAAAAAAGATTAGGGAAACTCCTAAAATTTACCCAAGAAAATCGGGAGTAATTATTAAAAAACCACTGAAATAAATGTAGCAATTTGTCATACGAAATTTATACGAACTAGCAGGATTTTATAAAAGAATAAAGAAATGTTAATAATAGGAAACATAAGAGGGATGATTAAATATGCAAAAGAATATTAATTATATACATGTAGATTTAATTTTGCCTAATGTATATCAGCCACGAAAATATTTTGACGAAGAGAGTTTGGAAGGATTGGCTCAATCCATAAATGCATACGGGGTAATTCAGCCTTTGTCAGTGAGAAAATTAGGTGAAAATAAGTATGAATTGGTTGCTGGAGAGAGAAGACTTAAAGCGGCAAAAAAGGCAGGATTAACTGAAGTACCTGTAATAATAGTTGATATAAGTGATAAACAATCTGCGGCTATAGCACTTTTAGAAAATTTGCAAAGAGAAGATCTTAATTTTTTGGAGGAAGCAGAGGCATATTACAATTTAATAAAAGATCATTCTTATACTCAAGAAAAATTAGCTGAGGTTATAGGAAAAAAGCAATCTACTATTGCAAATAAGATCAGGTTATTGAAATTAGATAATGAAATTAGGAATATATTATTGGATAATGGTTTAACTGAGAGACATGCAAGAGCACTGCTTAAGCTTCCTACTGTGGAGCTTCAGAAAAAGGTATTGAAAGATGTAGTTAAAAAAAATTTAAATGTGAAGAAGACAGAAGAACTCATCAGTAGGGAATTGGATAAAATCATAAACAGAAAAACAAAAAAAAGTAAGGCAAAAAAAATAAAGGGGATATTTTCTCCTAAGGTTTATATAAATACAGTTAAACAGATATTTGATAAATATGGGTTAAATGCGAATTATAAATCCCAGGATTTTGACGATAGAATACAAATAATAATTACAATACCTAAAAAATAAGATGTTTCATGTGAAACATCTTATTTTTTATAAACTAAATAATTATATCGTAAAATCATACACTTTAAAAAAGTATATGAT
>NZ_FXYI02000241.1:0-4038 GCF_900184915.1 Clostridium sp. HV4-5-A1G
ATATAAATATTTTAAAAAAGTATTGACATATACAAAGTTAAATCATATAATAATTAACAAATCATAAATAAATTAATTTTGAATAACGTCTTATGAAGAGAAAAGTAGCACAAGTTAGGTAAAAGAGAATCAGTGGATGGTGTAAACTGATACCAATACTTTTGTGAATCCACCTTGGAGGATTATTATGATGAATAATACGGGAAACCGTTAAGTTAAATGAGAGGATTATATTTATATTTTATATAGTCAATAAGGGTGGCAACGCGAACCAATCGTCCCTATGTGGATTTGATTGGTTCTTTTATTTTATAATAATTTTTGTACAAAATAATAATTTTAATGCTATAGCTTTGATGCAAAATTTAATATTTATTTGATGAAGAGAAAAGTAGCATAAGTTAGGTAAAAGAGAGTCAGTGGATGGTGTAAACTGATACCAATGCTTTTGTGAATCCACCTTGGAGAATTATTATGATGAATAATACGGAAAACCGTTAAATTAAATGAGAGAATTATACATTTGTATGATTAATGAGGGTGGCAACGCGAGTCAATCGTCCCTAAGGGGATCAGGTTGACTTTTTATTTTTATTGTTACTTTAATAATGTATAACAGTGAATTGATGAATTATTCGGTCGGCATAAATTAATTGGAGGTAAAAATATGCATAAAAAATTATTTATTCCAGGTCCAGTAGAAGTTAGAAAAGATGTTCTAGAGAAAATGGCAACGCCAATGATAGGCCATAGAAGTAAAGAAGCATCTGAGCTTCAAAGAGACATTAGTGATAAAATGAGGAAGGTATTTAATACAAAAGAAGAAATTTTGCTTTCAACTTCATCGGGAACAGGGCTTTTAGAAGGAGCTATAAGGTGTAGTACAGCAAAAAGAGCGGCAATCTTTTCCATAGGTGCATTTGGAAATAGGTGGTATCAGATTGCAGAATGCAATAATGTACCGGCAGATTTATTTGAGGAGGATTGGGGAAAAGCTGTAGATATAGACAAGATTGACAAAGCTCTGGCTACGGGTAAATATGATTCTCTTTGTATAACTCATAATGAAACTTCTACAGGAGTTATGAATCCAGTAGAAGATATAGCAGAAGTAGTGAAAAAGTATCCAGAGATTGTATGGTGCTTAGATACAGTTAGCTCTATGGCGGGTACTAAGATAGAAGTGGATAAGCTAGGTGTGGATATATGCCTGACATCTAGTCAAAAAGCTTTAGGACTTCCTCCAGGAATGGCGATATGTTCTTTTTCACAGAAGGCGGTGGAGAGAGCTAAAAAGGTAAAGTTTAGAGGTTACTATTTAGATTTGCTTTCTCTTTATAATTATATCCATAAGAAAGACTACCAGTATCCTTCAACACCATCTATTTCACATATGTTTGCCATGAATTATCAACTGGATAGAATATTAGAGGAAGGACTTGAAAATAGATATAAGAGACATATAGAGATGGCCGAGTATGTGAGAAATTGGGCAAGAGAATATTTTGAGTTATTTGCAGATGAAAGATATCTTTCCAATACTCTTACTAATATAAAAAATACCAGAAATATAAGTGTAGCACAATTAAATAGGGATTTAGGTGAAAGGGGATTTCAGATATCCAATGGTTATGGGAAATTAAAGGAGAAGGCTTTTAGAATAGCTCATATGGCTGATTTTAACCTTTCTGATATAAAAGAGCTTATAGATACTGTTAATTATATATTGAAATTATAATAGGGGGGTTTAAAATTGATAAAAATATTGGTGAATGATGGAATGGAAGAAGGAGCTCTCAATAAGCTTATAGCAAATGGATATGATGTTTTAGATAGACATTTTGGAGAAGAAGAATTAAAGCAAAGAATAAGAGAATTTGACATAATGATAGTTAGATCGGCCACTAAAATCAGGAAACCGCTTATAGATGCGGCTAAAAATGGAAAGCTGAAACTCATAATAAGAGGGGGAGTTGGGGTAGATAATATAGATGTGGATTATGCAGCTGAAAATGGAATAATGGTTAAAAATACACCTGATGCCAGCACTATTTCAGTAGCGGAGTTAACGTTGGCTCATTTGTTGGCAATTTCTAGATATGTGAATATTTCTAATGTGACTATGAGAAAAGGAAAATGGGAGAAAAAGAAATATAAGGGAGTGGAATTGTACGGCAAGACATTAGGCCTTGTGGGTTTTGGGAGAATTGCAAAAGAAGTGGCAAAACGAGCTTATGCTATGGGAATGGATGTAATATATTATGATAAACTTGGCATGGCAAAAGGATATAACAATTATAAATTTTTTGAATTAGAAGAATTATTAAGGAAGGCGGACTATATATCAATTCATATTCCTTTTGATAAATCCCAGAGTGCGGTAATAGGTAGAAAAGAGATTGAGATGATGAAGGATGGAGTTTATATAGTAAATTGTGCAAGGGGTGGTGTAATAGACGAAAAAGCTTTGGTTGATGGATTAAATACTGGAAAAGTGTCAGCTGTAGGGATGGATGTATTTGAAAATGAACCTGAACCTTGTAGAGAACTTGTAAATAATCAAAGAGTATCAGTTACACCTCATATAGGTGGCTCAACTTTTGAAGCTCAAAAAAGAATAGGTGAAGAAATAGTAACTATAATTGAAAAGTATTGTTTGAATAGAAATTTAGTCAATGCGTAGAGGAGGTATAGAATGGCAATTTTAAGAGCTTTTAAGGCAATACGGCCAAGGAGGGATTTAGCTGACAAGGTAGCACAACTACCCTATGATGTAATGAGCAGTGAAGAAGCGAAAGAAATGGCTAAAGATAATATCTATTCTTTTCTCCATGTGGATAAAGCTGAAATAGATTTGGATGAAAATGTAGATCTATATGATAGAAAAGTTTATGAAAAGGCAAATGAAAATTTAAATAAAATGATAGACAATAATATATTAATACAGGACAAGAAAAACAACCTTTATATATATAGATTGACCATGGATGGTAAAAGTCAAACAGGTATAGTAGGATGCACTTCTATAGATGATTATTTAAATAATAGGATAAAAAAGCATGAATATACTAGAAAAGACAAAGAACAGGATCGAATAAATCATGTAGATATCTGTGATGCCAATACAGGACCAATTTTTTTAACCTATAAGTATGATGATAAAATTAATGATATAGTGAATATATGGATGAAAAAAGAGGTGGTTTACGATTTTACTGCTGATGACGGAGTGAGACATGAGGTGTGGGTAATAGATGATGATAAAACAATAAAAAGCATCTGTAATTTATTTAAGAATGTAGACAGCTTATATATAGCAGATGGACATCATAGGGCAGCTTCTGCAGTAAAAGTAGGTATTAAAAGGAGAAGAGAAAATCCAAATTATTCTGGAGATGAGGAGTTCAATTTTTTTCTATCAGTACTTTTTCCACATTCGGATTTAAGGATTATAGATTATAATAGAGTTGTTAGAGATTTGAATGGTCTTTCTACTGAAGAATATTTGTTTAAGGTTTCTAAAAAATTTGATGTAGAAGTGTATGAGGGAAAAGAGGCATATAGACCGTTTCGTAAGGGTACCTATGGTATGTACTTAGGCGGAAGATGGTATAAACTTGCTGTAAAAGAAGGGACATATAATTCAGATGATCCCGTTGATAAGTTGGATGTATCTATTCTTCAAGATAATCTATTGGCTCCTATTTTAGGAATAGATGATCCACGTACGAATGATAGAATCAGTTTTGTAGGCGGAATAAGGGGACTTGGAGAATTAGAGAAAAGGGTAAGACAAAATGACATGGGAGTTGCTTTTTCCATGTATCCTACTACATTAGAAGAATTGATGAATATCGCAGATGCTGGGAAGGTAATGCCTCCTAAATCCACTTGGTTTGAGCCAAAATTGAGAAGTGGACTGTTTATTCATAAATTGAAATAGTAGCTTTATTTTGATAGAATTCTCGTAAAACTTACGGGGATTTTATCATGTTATAAAAGATATCTTATGTAAAATTTTATGGTATAATATATTTA